>CAXTJY010000047.1:0-12292 GCA_964244395.1 uncultured Rhodovarius sp. | reverse complement strand
AGTTCCAGCATTTCTGCGCGTTGGCGGTCTGCGGCTGCGCCGGATAGGCGACGAGGCAGCCATGGGCTTCGGCAAGTGCATTCATCCGGGTCCCCGCGGCGAAGTCGTCCGGCGACTGCGTGCAGCCATGCAGCATGACGATAAGCGGCATGCGCCCTTCCGGCCGCAGGACTGGAATGTAGAGCTTGTAGTGCCGGCATCCCGCATCGTTGCGGAACGAGCCTGCGATGAATTGCGCGCCGGGCGGCGGGAGCTCCGACGCCTGGCGCGTCGCTCGACGAGGCCGCCCTGGAGGAGTTTGCAATGGCGCGGGTATCTGCAGCTGGCCGATCGGGGGTTCTACCTCAATGAGGCGTCCGTGGATCGGCGCCTGGGTGGCTGCCTCAGGGGTTGCCGCGCCTCCGCGCAGCAGCCTCTGCAACAGGGCTGTCGCTTCGGTCAGCTTGCCCTCTCGCGTCAGCCGCGTGGCCTCGTGCATGGAATAGGGGAGCAGGGCGTTCATGTCTTTCACCTTATGAATGGGTCAGCGAATGCGGTCGGCTAGCGCGGCCTTGACCGCTGCGCTGGCTTGCAGCGAACCGAGCACCGAAATCGAGGCGATGGCCGCCCGGGCGAGTTCGGCCGTCACGTCGGCCGCGATGGTGGCGAGGCCCAGGACCCGGATATCCAGTCGCTGGCCGGCCGCAAGCGCTGCTTCGAGCTCTTCCCGATCGATGTGCCGAAGGCCGAGATCGAGACTTTTCCGGGCGACGGATTGCCGGGTGACATCGGCGTGGCGCTCGATCTGATTGCGGATGGCGGTGCGGATGAGGTCGGTCCGATTGGCGTAAAAGCCGTCCTGGACGAGAAGATCGATATGGCCGAGGTCGATGTAGCCCAGATTGATAGTAATCTTTTCGGTGTCCCCACCGGGCCTGGGACGGAGCGTAAAAACATTGTCTGTCACTTTAACCATCCCTTTACCATCCACAGGGATGGTATTTGGCTAAAGCGGGGTTGTGTTCAAGGGCTGTTGCGTACGAATGGCCGCGAACCAGCGCCGGAGCCCAGCCTGGGCCCTCCGACCGGGACGCTCCGTGCCTACAACGACGCCGCGGATACCCAGACCAGGGTGGCGTTTGGTCACAGAGGATGGCAGGTGACTGCGCGGCCGCCCGAACGCGAATAGGGCCAGCCGCTCGGCAATGGGGCCTCCTGGCCCGCGGACGGCATCAGTATCGGCGATGCAGGAGGTCGGCCGGTGCCCGCCGTTCCCCGCGGGGAAAGGCGGTTCGCCTACATCAGCTTGTCAAGCGTGATCGGCAGGTCCCGCACTCGCTTGCCGGTGGCGTTGAAAATCGCGTTCGCCACCGCCGCCGCCGTTCCGGTGATGCCGATCTCACCGACGCCATGCGCGCCCATTGGGGTGTGCGGATCCGCCATGTCGGTCCAGATAACGTCGATCTCCGGTACGTCCATCTGCACCGGCACATGATACTCGGCCAGGCTCGGGTTCATCACCCGGCCGTTGCGCTCGTCGAACTGCGTCTCTTCCATCAGGGCCAGCCCCAGCCCCATGATGATGCCGCCCCGGAACTGGCTGGCCCCCGTCTTGGCATTCAGGATCCGGCCGCAGTCGAACGACCCCAGGAAACGGCTGACGCGCGGTTCGCCGGTGATCACGTTCACCCGCACCTCGCAGAACATCGCGGCATAGGAGTGCATGGACCAGTGCTGGGTTTCGAGCGCGGGTGGCCCGCTGGCTTCCACCGTCACCTCGGCACGCTGGGCGCGCGCCAGGATGGAGGCGTAGCTCTCGCGCCGACCCGGCTCGTCGATTTTCGCCAGCCCTCCCTCCAGGCCTTCCAGCTCCTCCGGCTTCAGCCCGGCCAGCGGGGAGTCGTTGCCGGCAATCTTCAGCAATTCGGTGACGAGGGCGCGATGCGCCGCCTCTACCGCCGCGCCGATCGAGGCCGTCTGCTGCGAGCCGCCCGCCAGGACCACGCCGGGGAGCTTCGAATCGCCATAGGCGAACGACACCTGCTGCATGGTCAGCCCCAGCCGCTCGGCGATGACCTGGGACTGCGCCGTGGCTGTGCCCATGCCCATCTCATGCGCCGCGATGGCCACCTTGGCGTGGCCGTCCGCGCTCAGCGTAAGCCGCGCCGCGCCGCCCGGCATGCGGTAATACGGATAGGTGCCGGTCGCGCAGCCCATGCCCACAAGCCACTCGCCGTCGCGGACCGCACCGGGCTTCGGGCTGCGCCTGCTCCAGCCGAACCGCTCGGCCCCCGCGTGATAGGCTTCCACGATGTGGCGTGAGGAGAAGGGCCTTCCGGTCATCGGGTCCTTCTCCGGCTCGTTGCGGATACGCAGTTCGATCGGGTCGATGCCGAGCTGCACGGCCAGTTCGTCGATGGCACTTTCCAGCGCGAAGGTGCCGACGGACTCACCGGGCGCCCGCATGAAGGTGTTGGCCAGCATGTCCATATAGGCGGCCTCGACGTCCAGCTTGAAGCTGCCGGCCGCGTAGCCGCTCTGCGTGCCCATGATGAAGGGCTCGGGCAGTGCGTTGTGCCGGGTCATGGCCACGGTGCCGGTGTGGATGATCGCATCGAAGCGGCCATCCGGCTGTGCACCGATGGCCACCCGCTGCTCGGTCACGGTACGGCCGCCCACCGTGCGGTAGACCCCCTCGCGCGACAATGCGATGCGCACGGGGCGCGCCGCCAGCTTCGCCGCGGCGGCGCCCAGCACCTGGTGCTGCCACAGGGTCTTGCTTCCGAAGCCGCCGCCCACGAAGGGCGAGGTGACGTGGACCTGGGTCTCGTCGATCCCGAAGACCGTGGCCAGCGACCAGGCGGTATGCGCCACGGCCTGGGTCGCGTCGTGGATCATCAGCTTGTCACCGTCCCATGCGAGCGTCGCGGCATGCGGCTCGATGGCGTTGTGGTTGTGACGCGGCGTGCGATAGGTCGCGTCGATCCGGTGTGGCGCCGCGGCCAGGGCCGCTTCGGCATCGCCGATCTCCTTCTTGAGCGGCTCGCCCTGGAACATCCCCGGTGTCGTGCCCTGCGCCTTGGCCTCGGCGAAGGACGTGGTGGCTAGCTCCGCCTCATAGGTCACCCGGATCAGCGAGGTGGCGTGGTCGGCCTGCTCCTGTGTCTCGGCCAGCACAAGCGCGATGGGCTGGCCATTCCAATGTACCTGGTCGTCCTGCATCACCGGCAGGTCGTTGCCGCCCGCCGCCTTTTCGTGGGTCAGGAACAGCGGCATCGGCTTCATGCGGGGGGCGTTGCGGTGGGTCATCACCAGCACCACCCCTGGCGCGGCCTCGGCGGCGCCGGTGTCGAGCGAGGCGATGCGGCCCTTGGGCAAGGTGCTGAAGGCCAGCGCGGCATAGGCCAGATTGTCCAGTGCGAATTCGGCGGCGAAAGGCGCCGCGCCGCGCACCTTGAGCGGGCCATCGACGCGCGAAATGGCGGCGCCGATCAGCCCATGCTTCCGCCGCAGAAGCGGGTCCGGGCGGCCGCCCGGTACCCAAGCATCGGGCGCCAGCTCGACCGCCTTGCCGATGATCGCCTGCTGGATGCCCTGCGCCGCCTGCAGGGCCTGTTCGACGATGCTCATGCGGCTTCTCCGGCCAATTCGCCAAGGACGGCGGCGATGGTGCGCCTGGCAAGTTCGACCTTGAAGGCGTTGTCCCGCAGCGGCGCCGCGTCGGCGAGTTCGGCTTCCGCCGCGGCGCGGAAGGCCTGTTCGGTGGCCGGCTGGCCGCGCAGCGCGGCTTCCGCCTTCCAGGCCCGCCACGGCTTGTGTGCGACGCCGCCCAGGGCGATCCTGACGTCTATCACCACCCCGTCCTGCAACTCCAGCGCGGCGGCGACCGAGATGAGCGCGAAGGCGTAGCTCGCCCTGTCGCGCACCTTGCGGTAGGCCTGCCGCGCGGCGAAAGGCTGCGCCGGCAGTTCCACCGCGGTGATCAGCTCGGCGGGCTCAAGCACGGTCTCGATCTCCGGGTGGCCGCCGGGCAGGTTGTGCAGGTCGGTGAAGCGGATCGTGCGTTCGCCGCCAGCACCGCGCACATGCACCACCGCATCGAGCGCCGCCAGCGCCACGCACATGTCCGACGGGTGGGTCGCCACGCAGGTGGGCGAGGCCCCCAGGATGGCATGGATGCGGTTGAGGCCGTCGATGGCGTCGCAGCCCTGGCCGGGCTCCCGCTTGTTGCAGCGCGAACCGGCGTTGTCATAAAAATAGGTGCAACGGGTGCGCTGCAGGATGTTGCCGCCCAGCGTCGCCATGTTGCGGATCTGCGCCGAGGCGCCGGCCACGATGGCGCGGGTCAGCATCGGGAAGCGCGCGCGGACAGCGGCGTGCTCGGCGATGGCGGTGTTCCTGGCCGCCGCGCCGATCAGCAGGCTGCCATCCTCCTGCGCCTCGATGGCGCCCGACAGGCCGGTGACGTCGACCAGCGCGGCAGGATGCTCGATCGTCTCCCGCAGCAGATCGACGAGGTTGGTGCCGCCGCCGAGGTATTTGGCGTGCGGCTGGCCGGCCAGTCTCAAAGCGTCCGCGGCGTCGGTGGCGCGGGCATAGGTGAAGGGAGTCATGCCGCTTCCTTCGCGAAGGTCTCGGTGATGGCATCGACGATGCCGTTGTAGGCGCCGCAGCGGCACAGGTTGCCGCTCATCCGTTCGCGCAGCTCGTCATGGCCGAGCGCGATGGGTCCGGGCGAGAGGTCGGCGGTGACGTGGCTGGGCACGCCGCGCCTGATCTCCTCGGCCATGCCGACGGCCGAGCAGATCTGCCCGGGTGTGCAATAGCCGCACTGAAAGCCGTCATGGTCGATGAACGCCTGCTGCAGGGGGTGCAACTGGCCGTCCGAAGCCAGGCCTTCGATCGTGGTGACCGCCCGACCATCGTACTGCACCGCCAACGCCAGGCAGGAGACGATGCGCTCGCCGTCCACCAGCACCGTGCAGGCACCGCAGGCGCCCTGGTTGCAGCCCTTCTTGGAGCCGGTGAGGTGGAGCTGCTCGCGCAGCATGTCCAGCAGTGACATGCGGGGGTCTGCCGGCAACGCGGCCTCGGAGCCGTTGATGATGATGGGCATGGTGCGTCCTTCGCAATCCGCCATCCGCGTCGGGAATACCACGGGATGGAAGCTGAACGCCGGGACCAGCGATGGGTTGGCCGGCCGGAGCGTCTTTCCCGGCGGCTGGCGCGGAAGGTTTCTTTGGGGAATGCTGTTCGCCGCGACCGACAAAACCGGGGCTACGGAGGGGAAAACGACGATGCTGAGCCACATCAAAGGCGTGTACATCATCGCACAGACGCCCTTTGGCGAGGATGGCGCGCTGGACCTGCCCAGCATCGACACGCTGACCGACTTCTACTTCCGCCATCAGGCCGACGGGCTGACGGTGCTGGGCGTGAGCGGCGAGAGCGGCAAGCTGGGCGCGGCCGAGCCGCTGACCGTCGCCGAACGCTTCATCCGGCGGGCGCGGGGCCACCCGGTGATCGTCGGCGTCAGCAACCCCAGCCTCGCCGCGCTGAGCGAGTTGACCGCGAAGGTGATGGACCGCGGCGCGGCGGGGGTGATGATCGCCCCACCCGGCGGCACTCGCACGGAGGAGGAGCTGTTCGGCTATTTCGACGCGGTGTTCCGCCGCATCGGCGACGTGCCGACGGTGCTGCAGGACTTCCCCTTCTCGACCGGGGTATGGATGTCCGTCCCCTCCATGCTGCGGCTGATCGAGACCTTTCCGCAGATCCAGGTGGTGAAGGCGGAGGACATCCCCAGCCCGGCGAAGATTTCCCGCCTGCGGGCCGGGCAGGGGCGGCGCGTGGCGATCCTGACCGGCAACAACGCCTTGTATCTGCCGACGGAGATGGATCATGGCGCCGACGGCCCCATGGCCGGCTTCTCCCACCCCGAAATGCTGTCCGAGGTGTACCGGCTGCACGCGGCGGGCCAGCGGGATGCGGCGCGGGACGTGTTCGACCGCTATTTGCCGCTGCTGAATTACGAAGGCCAGGGTTTCTGGGGCGTCGCCGCCCGAAAGGAGGTGCTGCGCCGGCGCGGCGCCATCCGCAGCGCCACCATGCGCCAGCCCGGCCCCCGCCTGACTCCGGAAGACCTGCGCGACATCGACCTGCTGCTGGAGCGGCTGGGCCGATCGCTGGCTGATATCGGGAAAAAGGCGGACGCCGCCTGACGGCCGGGCTACAGCATGATGCGGTAAGACCGGCTCATGCTTCCGCTCGCTGTGAGAGATGATTCACCGCGCCGGCGCTTCCGCCTCCGCGGATCATGCTAGGATCGACTTTGGAGGAACCAAAATGAACCGTCGCACCATGCTTGCCGCCGCGCTGGCCGCACCCGCCTTGCGGGCGCAGGGCTTTGACCGCGCCATCCGCTTCATCATTCCCAACGCACCGGGCGGCACCAGCGACATACTCGCGCGCCTGATGGGGCCGGAGCTGACGCGCACCCTCGGACAGAACGTGGTGGTCGAAAACCGCCCCGGCGCCGGCGGCAACATCGGCGGCGACTTCGTGGCGAAGAGCCCGCCCGACGGCCACACCGTGCTGCTGCTGGACGTGACGACGCTGGCCACCAATCCGGCACTCTTCCCGCGCCTCTCCTATCGGCCGTCCGACCTCGCACCCGTCAGCATGGTGATCTACGCCCCCTATATCCTGGGCGTGGCCAACACCCTGCCGGTGCGCGACGCGGCGGAGCTGGTGGCCTATGCCAAGGCGAACCCCAACACGCTGAACGCGGCGAATTCCGGCACCGGCACGTCGTCCCACCTCACCGCCATCATGCTGGCGGATGCCTGGGCCACACCGATGACGCATGTGCCCTATCGCGGCGGCGCCCCGGCGCTGCTGGCGGTCAGCACCGGCGAGGCCAGCATCACCCTGGCCGGCGCCACCCAGTCGCTTCCCTTCGCGACCAACGGCCAGATGCGCGCGGTCGCGGTGACCGGCCCGAGCCGCTTTGCCCAGCTGCCGCAAGTGCCCACCTTCCGCGAACTCGGCTGGCCGGGGGTGGATTCCGGAACCTGGCAGGGCGCGCTGGTGGCGGCCGGCACCCCACCCGTGCTGATCGGCCGGCTGCACGCCGCGATGCGCGACGCGCTGGCGCAGCCGCAACTCGCGGCACGGATCGCCGAACTCGGCGGCACGCCGCGCACCGACGGGCCGGAGGCTTTCGCGAACTGGCTGGCACAGCAGACCGAAGCCTATACGCGGCTGATCCGCGACCACGACATCCGGGGGGAGTGAGCCAAAGGAAGGCGGCTGGTTGCCTGCCCTCCGAAGCAGTAGTGAAGCGGCATGACCCCGCCGCTGGACAACGCCCCGTATCTGGCTCCCGGCAAGTTCGCCGACCCGCTCGTCACGCTGAAAGGCGAGCGCCGTGCCCTCGTGGCGTTCGGCGGCCTGCGCACGCTGTGGGTGAATACAGGCACGCTGTGCAACATCACCTGCCTCCACTGCTACATCGAGAGCAGCCCGCGCAACGATGCCCTGGCCTATATCAGCGCCGCCGAAGCCCGCACTTTCCTGGATGAGGCGGTGACGCGCGGCGAACCGCTGGAGGAAGTGGGCTTCACCGGCGGCGAGCCGTTCATGAACCGCGAACTGGCTGCGATGCTGGAAGATGTGCTGGGACGCGGCCTGCGTGCCCTGGTGCTGACCAACGCCATGAAGCCCATGCGCCAGCACGAAGCCGCCCTGCTGAGGCTGCGCGAGGCGCACAGGGAAGGGCTGACGATCCGCGTCAGCCTGGACCATTTCGACCCGGTAATTCACGATGCCGAGCGCGGCGCCGGAAGCTTCGCCATCGCCATGGATGGGCTGGCCTGGCTGTCGCGCCATGGTTTCCGGACCCATGTGGCGGGCCGCGCCGGCTTTGAGACCATCCATCGCGCCGGATCCGGCGACGCCGCGATGCGCGAGGGTTTCCGGACCCTCTTCGCCGCCCACGACGTCGCCATCGACGTCGACGACCCCGTTTCGCTGATGCTGTTCCCCGAGATGGACGCCCGGCTGGACGTGCCGGAGATCACCGAATCCTGCTGGGGCATCCTGCACAAATCGCCGGACAGCCTGATGTGCGCCTCCTCCCGCATGGTGGTGAAGCGGCGCGGCGCGGTCTCGCCGGCGGTGCTGGCCTGCACGCTGCTGGCCTATGACCAGCGGTTCGAACTCGGCGCCTCGCTGGCCGAGGCGGCCAGGTCGGTGCCGCTCAACCACCAGCATTGCGCCAAGTTCTGCGTGCTGGGCGGCGCCGCCTGCTCCCGTTGACGCCGCCGGGCGCATTGGGCATTGCGAAGCCACATACCCCCGGGAGATATCGATGATCCGCCGCCACCTTCTGCTGGCCCTCACGCCCATCGCCCTGGCCGTGGCGGGTTGCGCGGTGCAGCCCACCACACCTTTCATCGTTTTCTTCGTGGATGACAGCGCGGCGCTGCAGCCCTCGGCGCAGGAAGTGCTGCGCAGTGCGGCCGCCAGCGCCGTGCGTTTCCCCCAGGCGCCGGTGCGCGTGCTGGGCTATGCGGGCCTGGACAGCGGCGTCGCCTTCAGCCGCAGCCTCAGCTCCGCCCGCGCCCAGCGCGTGGTCGAACAGCTGGTCGAATTCGGCGTGGCCCGCAATCGCATCCGCGTCGGTACCCGCAGCGCAGTGGCGCCCGACATCATGGAAACCGAGGTGCGCCGCGTCGAGGTCCGCATCGGCGAGTGAGCGGGCCGCCCGCAGCCCGGTGATCGCCGAACCGGAACAGATCCTCCGCCAGGTCTTCGGCTTCCCTGCCTTCCGGCCGCAGCAGGCGGAGATCGTGGCGCATGTGATGGCCGGCGGCTCCGGCCTGGTGCTGATGCCCACCGGCGGCGGCAAGTCGCTGTGCTTCCAGGTGCCGGCGCTGTGCATGCCGGGGCTGGCGGTGGTGGTCTCGCCGCTGATCGCGCTGATGGAAGACCAGGTGGCGGCGCTGCGCCAGCAGGGCGTGGCGGCGGCGGCGCTGCATTCGGACCTGGACGACGAGAGCCGGCGCGACATCCGCCGCGACATGGCTTCGGGCGCGCTCCAGCTGCTGTACGTCTCGCCCGAGCGGCTGCTGATGGACGGCACGCTGGACGGGCTGGCGAAGCGCGAACTGTCGTTGTTCGCGATCGACGAGGCGCATTGCGTCAGCCAGTGGGGGCATCATTTCCGCCCCGAATACCGGGGCCTGCGAGCGTTGGCGGACCGGTTCCCCGGCGTGCCGCGCCTGGCGCTCACGGCCACGGCCGACGCCCGCACGGTGGAGGACATCCGCGACCAGCTCTCCCTGCAGGATGCGCCGGTGTTCCGCGGCGGCTTCGACCGGCCGAACATTTTTATCAGGGCCGCGCCGCGGGAGCAGGAACGGGCGCAGCTCCGTGCCTTCATTACCCGCGTGTCCGACGGGCGGGGTGCCGGCATCGTCTATTGCGGGTCCCGCGCCAAGACCGAGAGCACGGCGGAGTGGATGCGCAAGGACGGGCTGGACGCGCTGCATTTCCACGCCGGCATGGATGGCGCCGATAAGCGGGCGCATCATCGTCGCTTCGCGCGCGGCGATGCCGTGGTGATGTGCGCCACCATCGCCTTCGGTATGGGCATCGACCGGCCGGATGTGCGCTGGGTGGCGCATACCGACCTGCCGAAGTCGCCGGAGAGCTGGTACCAGGAGATCGGCCGCGCCGGGCGCGACGGGCTGCCGGCCGAGGCGCTGCTGCTGTACGGCGCCGGCGACATCGCGCTGGCCCGGCACCGCATCGCCGAAAGCCCGGCCAGCGAGGAGCAGAAGCGCATCGAGCGCTCGCGGCTGGAGGCGATGGTGGCGATCGCCGAGGCGGCAACCTGCCGGCGACGAATCCTGTTGCGCTGCTTCGGCGACGATTTGACCGAGGATTGTGGGAAGTGTGACGTGTGTGCCCAGCCGCCGCGGCTGTGGGATGGCACGGTGGCGGCGCAGAAAATGATCTCGGCGGTGCTGCGCACCGGGCAGCGCTTCGGCGTGGCGCATGTCATCGACGTGCTGCGTGGCCGGCTGACCGACAAGGTGGCGCAGTTCGGGCATGACAAGCTGCCGACCTTCGGCGTGGGCAAGGATCTGGGCGACCCCGCCTGGCGCGGCGTTGCGCGCCAGTTGGTGGCGAATGGCGCGCTGGACGTGGCGGTCGAAAACCACGGCGAATTGCTGCCGACCGAGGCGGCGCGGCCGATCCTGAAGGGCGCGGTGGCGGTGATGCTGCGGGTTGACTTGGTCGAGGCGGGCGCGGCCCCGACGCGCGAGCGTGCCCCATCGGTGACCAGCGACAACCCCGCTTTCGAGGCGCTTCGGGAATGGCGGAAGGCCGAGGCGCGGAGCCAGGGCGTGCCAGCCTACGTCATCTTTCATGACAGGACGCTGGCGGAGATCGCGGACCGGATGCCGGGCGATCTGGACGGGCTGGCGGAGGTGCCGGGGGTGGGGGCGAGCAAGTTGGAGCGTTACGGGGACGGGGTGTTGGCGGTGCTGCGGTCGGTCGCCTGAGAGGGCTCGATCCGCCAGTCCAGGCCGGGCGGCAGCCCACCTTCCACCGCCAGTTCCACGACCCGCTCAGTCATGGCGGATAACGGCCGGTACAATCCAGGGTGCCGCCGCCGCGCAAGGGCCGGCATCTGACGGTCGAACACGCCACCCCCATTGATGGGGGACGCCAGAAGCACTGTGCCGAGGCTAACGACCGCTTCCACCGGCAGGGACAGAACGATTTGGGCGCGCTCCGCCTCAAACCGATCGAGCGCATCAGCCCGGCGCCGGCGCGGCCAAAAATACACATGTGCGTTGATAAACCGGCGATACGCCTCGCACGTCACATCCGACGCCAACCGTGGCGAGAGCGTTTCGTCGCGCAGATATTGGCGTCGTAACGTGGCCTGGCCGTGCTCTGGGTGGCTGAGCGTCACATAGCCGTCGCGGTTGTGGCTCAGTTTGTCCGGATCGCCGCCGAAAAGTGCGACCAGGCGCGACGCGCTCATCAGTCCGTGATGCTGGATTAGGGGCCAGGATGCCGCGTCGGTCACATGATAGAGGCGCGCCCCAGGGCGCAGCAGTGCACGCGGGTTCATGCCATCCCCAGCACGTCTTTCATATCGTAAAGCCCCGCGGGCCTGCCCATCGCCCACTGTGCCGCCCTTACGGCCCCCACCGCATAGGCCCCCCGGTCAAAGCTGCGATGCCCCAGGGTGATGTGCTCGCTGCCGGCGGCGAAGATCAGGGTATGTTCGCCCACCACCTGGCCGCCGCGCAGGGCGGCGAAGCCGATGGTACCGGTGCGGCGGGGGCCGATGTGGCCGTCGCGGCCGCTGTCCATCTCCAGCGCCGTGCCGCGGCCGCGGGCGACGGCACGGCCCAGCGCCACGGCGGTGCCGGAGGGCGCGTCCACCTTCTGCCGGTGGTGCATCTCGACGATCTCGGCGTCGTAATCCTCGGCCGACAGGGCGGCGGCCATGCGTTCAGCGATGGCGAACATCAAATTGACCCCCGGCGCAAAATTTGCGGCATAGACGATGGGCACCAGGGCTGCCGCCTCTGCCACCGCCTCCTCTTCCTCGACGGACAGCCCACTGCTGCCCAGGATCAACGACTTGCCGGCACGCGCGGCGGCAGCGGCATGCCCCGGCGCGGCATGCGCGTGCGTGAAGTCGATCACCACGTCACTGGCAAAGAACAGCGCGTCCACATCGTCGCCCCGCCCCGTGCCGCCAGCGAGGTCCAGCCCCCCGGCCACGACCTCCTTGGCCAGCAACTGCCCCATCCGCCCCTTGATGCCGG
Source organism: uncultured Rhodovarius sp. (assembly GCA_964244395.1). Taxonomy (GTDB): domain Bacteria; phylum Pseudomonadota; class Alphaproteobacteria; order Acetobacterales; family Acetobacteraceae; genus Rhodovarius. The sequence continues at coordinate 455 of CAXTJY010000047.1, read as the reverse complement.
TGATGCCGATCCGCATGACGCTGCCCCTTTATTCGAACCGGGCGGCAATAAGCGCGAAGCCCACGCGATGCGCAATCGGCCCCAACCCGCGCCGCCGCGGGTCGACCGGGCGCAGCACATCGAAGGCGATGCGGACGGGGCCGGCTGGCAGGGCCAGGCGCAGGGTGGTGTCCGCCAGATCCGGCAGGGTCCATTCGGTGGCGGCGCCGTTGACGCTGACGGCGATACGGCGGCTGCCGCCGGCATTCAGCGCCACGCCCCGCAAGGTCAGCGCCAGCGTTCCGCCACCCGCGGGCAGCAGCAGCGAACTGCGCGGCCCGGCATTCCATGCGCCCGCCCAGCCATGCGCCTGGAAGGGACGCAGCGCTTCCGCCGGTAGCGTTTCGCCGCGCGATGGTGCGGGTGGCGGGGCGCTCGCCGCTAGCGGGGTGCCGAGGCCGGCGCCACACAGCGCG
>CAXTJY010000046.1:11746-12458 GCA_964244395.1 uncultured Rhodovarius sp. | reverse complement strand
GAACCCCGCGCGCGCCGCCGGGTTCTCTCTCCGGCAATACGGGGCTGCGCGCGATGAAGGCACTCACCTTCCACGGAAAGGGCGACATGCGGTGCGAGACGGTGCCAGACCCGTCCATCGAGGATGCGCGCGACTGCATCATCAAGGTGACCGCCTGCGCCATCTGCGGCTCTGACCTGCACATCTTCGACGGGGTGATGCCCGGCATGAAGTCGGGCGACGTGCTGGGGCATGAGACGATGGGCGAGGTGGTGGAACTCGGCTCGGCCGTCACCAACCTGAAGAAGGGCGACCGGGTGGTCATCCCGTTCACCATCGCCTGCGGCGAGTGCTTCTTCTGCACCCGCGGCCAGTTTTCCGGCTGCGAACGCTCCAATCCGAACAAGGCGATGGCGGAGAAGCTTTGGGGTCATTCGCCGGCCGGGCTGTTCGGCTACACGCACATCCTGGGCGGCTACCCGGGCGGCCAGGCGGAATACCTGCGGGTCCCCTATGCCGATGTCGGCCCCATCAAGGTGCCGGACGGGCTGACCGACGAACAGGTGCTGTTCCTGTCCGACATCTTCCCCACTGGGTACATGGCGGCGGATTTCTGCAACATCCAGCCTGGCGACACCATCGCCATCTGGGGCTGCGGCCCTGTCGGCCAGTTCGCCATCCGCAGCGCCTTCCTGCTCGGTGCGGGGCGGGTCATCGCGATCGACACTGTGCC
>CAXTJY010000046.1:1830-11736 GCA_964244395.1 uncultured Rhodovarius sp. | reverse complement strand
GCGAGGACGACATCCCGGAGCGCATCAAGGAGATGACGAAAGGTCGCGGCGCCGATGCCTGCATCGACGCAGTCGGCACCGAACCGGACAGCACCGCCAGCTTCGACAGCGTGATTGACCGGGTGAAGGTGGCCACCATGTTGGGGACGGACCGGCCACACGTGTTGCGCCAGGCCATCCAGTGCTGCCGAAACTTCGGCATCGTTTCCATCGTCGGCGTCTATGGCGGCTTCCTGGACAAGATCCCGATGGGCTCGGCCATCAACCGTGGTCTGACCTTCCGCATGGCGCAGACCCCGGTCCAGAAATACCTGCCCGAGCTGATGGGTCGCATCGAGCGGGGCGAGATCGACCCCAGCTTTGTCATCACCCATCGCGCCCCGCTGGCCGATGGGCCCGAACTCTACAAGACCTTCCGCGACAAGCAGGATGGCTGCGTGAAGGTCGTGCTGAAACCCTGAGGAGCATCAGATGAGCAAACTGGCTGTCGTCACCGGAGCCTCCACCGGTATTGGACGGGAACTGGCGATCCGCGCCGCGAAAGACGGGTATGATCTGGTCGTGGCGGCCGACGAGGCTGAAATCGACACGGCGGCGGCGCATTTTCGGACCCTGGGCGTCAAGGCGATGTCGGTGGAAGCGGATCTGTCCACCGTCGATGGGGTGGAGGCATTGCTGAAGGCGGTGGACGGGCGCCCGGTGGACGCGCTGTTGGCCAATGCCGGGCGCGGTCTGGGGCACGGCTTCCTCGACCAGGAGTGGGACGCGATTCGACATGTGATCGACACCAATGTCACCGGCACGATGTATCTGCTGCACAAGGTCGGGCAGGCCATGCGAGCCCGCGGCGAAGGCCGCATCCTCATCACCGGCTCCATCGCCGGCTTCATGCCAGGGACCTACCAGGCGGTGTACAACGGCTCGAAGGCGTTTCTGGACAGCTTTTCCTTCGCCCTGCGCGCCGAGCTGAAGGGCAGCGGCGTGACCGTCACCTGCCTGATGCCCGGCGCCACTGAGACCGACTTCTTCGAACGCGCCGACATGCTGGACACCAAGGTAGGCACCGCGAAGAAGGACGACCCCGCCGACGTGGCGGAAACCGGATGGAAGGCGATGCTGCGCGGCGATGGCGACGTGGTGAGCGGCTGGCACAACAAGCTGCAATCGGCGATCGCGCTGATCACCCCGTCCAGCATGCTGGCCGAGGCGCATCGCAAGATGGCGGAGCCTGGAAGCGCTGCGTCCTGAGCGCGGCCAACTCTAGCCCCTGAGCACGCCGCGGCCCGGAACCGCCGCCAGCAGGCTTCGCGTGTAGGGGTGAGTGGGGCGTTCGAAGACCTCGGCGGTGGGGCCGTGTTCCACCACCAGGCCGTTCTGCATCACCGCAACCTCGTCGCACAGCTGGGCCGCGACGCGGAGATCGTGGGTGATGAACACGATGGAGAGATTGAGGCGTGTTTGCAGGCCGCGCAGCAATTCCAGCACCTGCGCCTGCACGCTGACATCCAGCGCCGAGACCGGTTCGTCTGCCACCAGAACGGCCGGCCTCATGGCCAGGGCGCGCGCGATGCCGATGCGCTGGCGCTGGCCGCCGCTGAACTCATGCGGGAAACGGGACAGCGCCGCCTGATCGAGGCCGACGAGGTCGAACAGCTCCGCCGCCTGTGCGCGAGCCGCATCGCGTCCGGCGCCGGCGGCGATCGGCCCCTGGGTCACCTGATCGCCGACCTTTCGGCGGGGGTTCAGTGACGCATAGGGATCCTGGAAGACCATCTGCACGAGCTGCGCGGCGGCCTGGCGGCCACCCGGCAAAGGCCGGCCTTCGATGCGAATGTCGCCGCCGTCGCGCGACAGCAGGCCGACAGCGCAGCGCGCCAGGGTGGATTTGCCGGAGCCGCTTTCCCCCACCACGCCCAGCGTGGCGCCGCGCCGCAGGGTGAGCGACACGCCATCCAACGCCCGCGTCTCCCGCCGCCTTCGGAACAGCCCGGCCGGCCTGTAGGTTTTGGTCAGGCTGGTGATCTCCAGCACCGGCTCGGGCGAGATCGGGCGTGGCGCCGGCGCGGTCAGCCCCGGCACTGCGGCCAGCAGCCGGCGGGTGTAGTCATGTGTCGGTGCACCCAGCACCTGTGCCGCCGCGCCCTGCTCCACCACCACCCCTTGCTGCATGACGGCGACGCGGTCGGCGATCTCCGCCACCACGCCGAAATCATGGGTGATGAACAGCACCGCGGTGCCGCGGCGCGATTGCAGCTCGCGGATCAGCTTCAGGATCTGCGCCTGGGTGGTGACGTCGAGCGCGGTGGTGGGCTCGTCGCAAATCAGCAGCTCGGGCTCCAGCGCCAGGGCCATGGCGATCATGACGCGCTGGCGCTGACCGCCGGAGAGCTCGTGGGGGTAGGCGCGCAGGGCCCCATCCGGGTCGGGCAGCGCGACCTCGATCAGGGCGGCGCGGGCGCGGGCGACGATATCAGCGGTGGGCAGGCTGGTATGGGTGCGCCAGGTCTCGGCCAGCTGGTCGCCCACGGTCATCAACGGGTTAAGCGCCGTCATCGGCTCCTGGAAAACCATGGCGATGCGCGGGCCGCGCAGTTTTCGCAGCTCTTCCTCCGGCAACCGCGCCAGGTCGGTTCCGGCGAGCAGCACGCGGCCGGATTCGACGCGCACGCCGGGCGCCATGAGGCCCATGATGGTGGTAGCTGTGACGGATTTGCCGGAGCCGCTTTCGCCGACGACGCAGAGGATTTCACCGGCGTCGAGGGCCAGGGACACATCCCGCAAAGCATGGGGCCGGTCGGCGCCGGGGGGCAGCGCCACGGTCAGTCGCTCGATGCTGAGCAGGCTCATTGGAACGAGCGGGCGGGGCGCGCACCGCGCGCAGCAGGGCCCACGTGACCCATAGGCAGGCGAGCGAAAGCACGCCCGCCGGATGGTGCGGAAGACGGCTTCATCGGCCGGCTATGCGCGGATTCAGCGCGTCGTTCAGCCCCTGGCCCACGAGCGACACACCCAGAATGGTGAGCAGGATGGCGACGCCGGGGATGGCGGAGACGTACCACTCCACCCGCAGCACGCTGCGGCCGAGGCCGATGAGATTGCCCCAGGACGGCACGTTGGGGTCGGAGAGCTGCAGGAAGGCCAGTGCGCTTTCCAGCAGGATGGCGACGGCCATCACCACCGAGGCGTAAACGATGACCGGCGGCAGCGCGTTGGGCAGGATTTCGCGCAAGATGAGATGTGCGTCGGACAGGCCCTGGACGCGCGCGGCCTGGACGAATTCGCGGGTGCGGAGGGTGAGGAATTCAGCGCGGGTAAGGCGGGCGACCGGGGGCCAGGAGACCAGGCCGATGGCGATGGTCACCGTCTCGATGCTGGAGCCGAAGACGGCGACGAGGACGAGCAGCAGCAGGAAATTCGGCAGGGTCTGAAAGGCTTCGGTCACCCGCATGAGCGCGGTGTCCACCCAGCCGCTGTAGAAGCCGGCCACGGCGCCGATGGCGATGCCGATCGCGGTCGCCACCAGCGTCGCGACGAAGCCGATCAGCAACGAGATCCGCGCGCCGTGGAACAGCTGCGCCGCGATGTCACGGCCCGAAGGGTCGGTGCCGAGCGAGAAGCGGGGGTTCGCTCCCGGCCATTGCAGCGGTCGGCCGGCCAGGCCCAGCGGGTCGTTGGGGAAGAGCCAGGGCGCTGCCAGGCCCATGCCCAGCACCGCCAGCACCAGCGCGGCGCCAAGCAACGCGGCGGGATTGCGGCCGTAAGCCAGCAGCGCCCGCCTCATGTGCCGATCCGCGGGTCGAGCCGGGCGTAGAGCAGATCGACCAGGAAATTCACCGCGATGACCAGCAGCGCGGAGACGAAGACGATGCCGAGCAGCGTGTTGAGGTCGCGTTGCACCACGCTCTCATAGGCCAGGCGGCCCAGGCCGGGCAGCGCGAAGACGCTCTCCACCACCACCGCGCCGCCCAGCATGGTGCCGGCCTGCAGGCCGATCAGGGTGACCATGGGCAACAGCGCGTTGCGCAGCACGTGGCGGGTGACGATGCGGGTTTCGCGCAGACCCTTGGCGCGGGCGGTGCGGACGAAGTCCAGGCTCAGCACCTCCAGCATCGAGGCGCGCATGATCCGCAGGTAGATCGCCAGGAAGATGAGCCCGAGAGTGACGGTGGGCAGCACGAGGTGCCAGGCTATGTCGAGCGCGGCGCGCCAGCCGGTATAGCCCATCGCCACGTCGCCGAAGCCGCCGGCCGGCAGCCATTGCAGGTGCACGCTGAACAGCACGATGGCCATCAGCCCGAACCAGAAGGAGGGGGTGGCGTAGAAGATCAGGCCGAGGGTGGAGATCAGCGTGTCCGGCCAGCGGTTGACATGGCGGGCGGCGATGACGCCGAGCGCCATGCCGGCGAAGAAAGCCAGCGAGAGCGAGGCGGCCATCAGCGACAGGGTGGCGGGCAGGCGTTCCAGGATGACGGTCGCCACCGGCTTGCCATAGATGGCGGAGAAGCCGAGATCGAGCCGGATCAGCCGCCAGAGGTAGCGGCCGAGCCGCTCGGCGACGGAAAGGTCCAGGCCGTAGAAGATGCGCAGGTCCCGCGCCACGCCGGCATCGCCACCGCCCATCTGCGCCAGCAGCGCGTCCACCGTATCGCCGGGGGCGAGTTGGAGGAGCAGGAACATGCCGATGAGGATCAGCAGGAGGGTCGGCAGGGAGGCGGCGAGGCGTCTGGCGGCGAGAGAGAAGACTCTCATACGTCGAAGCCAAAGACCGCGAAGAAGCGACCACGTTGGGCACTCAACCACGCGGCCGGAGCCTGCCCCAGCCGCCCTACGATCAAACGCGCATTCAAAGTGCCGAGCCTGTCGAAATGCACCATCGAGGGAAGTTTCAGTTCCGTGCTTGGGTCGGCAGGGATGGATGCCGTGTAGGTTCCGATGCGAGACGATGGCGTGATGAAGCAAAGGATCACGTCGTCACGCCGAGCACCGTGCGAGACGACGAGTGCGGGTCGAAGCTTGGCGTCCGATAGATCCGTGAAAGGAAAGCGGGCGAGAACGATCGTGCCGAACGAATACACTCAACCGGCCTGCGGGTCCGGCGGGGTCACGTCTGCCTCCGTGTAGAGATCGGGCTCATCCGCCAACCAGTCGAAGGCGCCGCCGGCCATCAGGATTGCTGCGAGATCGAGATCCCCGGCATCCTCCTCCACATCCACGGTCGCTCGAACGCGGCTCTCTGGCTTGATGCCGAGACGGATCAGTTCGGATGACAAATCGCCCGCATTTACGTCTAACGTGATCTGTCCCATTGCGGTCCTCTTCGGCCCTTCCTTCAAGCACTCAGCCAGGTGTCATGCCACGAAGACGACGCCCAGCGCGGATTGTTGCCGGTGTTGCGCAGCCGTCGGTTGAAGACGCTGACAAAAATCTGCTCGATCGGGTTCCACAGCGGCAGTTCCTCCTGCCCGCGGCGGACAAAGTCGGCGTAGAGGGCCCGACGCCGTGCCGGGTCCAGCTCGGTCGCGGCGTTGTCGATGATCTGGTCCATCGTCGGGTCGACCCAGCCCCATTGGTTGGTCCACGGCGCGCCGACCGGGCTGCCGGAGCGATACCACACGCTGGTGCTGACTGCGGGGTCGGAGCGGTACTGGTGCCAGCCGCTGGCGAGGTCGAAATTGTGGTCGTTGTACACGGTGCGCAGGAAGCCCGCGGCATCCTGTCGCACGATCTCCACCCGGATGCCGACCTGGCTCAGCGACTGCTGGATGAAGGTGGCGAAGAGGGAGATGTCCTCGCCCCAGGGCGCCGGGTTGAGGCGGAGTGGGAAGCGCACGCCGCCGGCGCCGCGGCGATGCCCGGCCTCGTCCAGCAGGCGATTGGCCAGCGCCACGTCGAAGCCGTATTGCGGCATGGCGGGCGGGTAGTAGTCGGTGGAGACCGAGGGGATCGGGCCGGTGCCGGCTTTGGCGAACGTCCCCAGAAAGTTCTCGATGAAGAACGGGATGTTGATCGCGTGCGCGATGGCCTTGCGCACGCGCAGATCGGCCAGGATCGGGTTGCGGAAATTGAACTCGATAGTGTTGGTGCGCGCATTGCCTTCATTGCCGCGAGTCGTCACCTCGAAGCGGGGGTCGCGGCCGAGGCGCTGGAAGTCGCTGATCGCCAATGAGGAATATGGGCTGAAAAGGATCTGGCCGGCCTCCATCTGCGCCGCCGCCGCCGCACGGTCACTGATGACGCGCCACACCACGCGGTCGAGATAAGGCAGGTTCGGGCGCCAGTAGTTGGGGTTGCGCTCGGCGATGATGAACTGGCCGCGCTCGTACTGCACGAACTTGAACGGGCCGGTGCCGACGGGCGCGGTGTTGGCCGGGTTCTGCCGGATGTCGCCCGTCTCATAGACGTGCTTGGGCGAGATGTAGCCGAGGTCGGGCAGCGCCCGCAGCAGCAGGCCGAGAGGCATCGGCCGTTCGTAGCGGAAGATGGCGGTCAGCGGGTCCGGCGTGTCCACCGCTGTCAAATAGAGCTGCAGCGTGGTGCCGTAATTGAGAATCTTCTTCCACATCTCCATGGCGGTGAACGCCACGTCCGCCGAGGTGAAGGGCCGGCCATCGTGCCAGGTGACGCCGGCGCGCAGCTTGAAGGTGATGGATTTGCCATCGGCCGAGCTTTCCCAGCTTTCCGCCAGCACCGGCGTGGGCTGGCCGTTGGCGTCGAGATCGACCAGCGCCTCCTGCATCTTGCCACCGACGATGTACACGCCGGTGGAGGCTTGCAGGGACGGGTTGAGGATGCGCTGCTCGGTGGCGAAATGCACCGTCATCACGCCGCCGCGGCGCGGCGTTTCCTGCGCCAGCGCCGGCACGCCGACGAGTGTGGAGCCGGCCAGCAAAAGCGTTTCGCGACGGTTCATGGCGTGGTCTCCTGGAAAATGAGGGCGCAGCCGGTGGCCATGGCAGTGGGACGCGGCAGACGGGTGCCGAGCACCAGGCCGGCGCCACCCTGTTCAGGCACCAGGCTGGGGTCGATGCCGGCCAGCCGGGCAATGTCGGCCTGGGACGCAAAGGCGAAATCGGCGCGGTTCGGCCCGCTGGCGACCACGAAGAGGGCATCCTCCACCGCCACCGCCCCGTCCGTCAGCCGCGCCATTTGCCCGGCCGCACCTTCCGCGTCCGGCGCCGCGATCAGCACGCGGATAATGCGCGTCACGCCGTTCGGCTGGCGTTGCAGCTCGGGCACCCAGACGGCGCCGCGGGTGTGGTGCTGGCAGGCGAAGATGCGCAAGCCCCCCGGTGCCTCGTCCGCCGGCCAGTGCATCACCGAGAAGCGGGCCTCGGTGGCGCTGCCATCCGGCATGGTGACGGGGCGGCCAAACTCCACCGGCCCGGTGGCCGCGATGCCGCGGGCCTGCAGCGCGGCCACGCCGCCGGCCGCGTCGGTGGTGGTGAAGGCGCAGCGCTCCAGCCCCTCCCGCCCGGCCAGGAAGCCACGCAGGCCCGCATTGTGCGGCTGCTCGGTCAGCACGCCGAGCAGCTCCAGGTAGTCCTCGCCAAACATCATGGTGAAGTTGCCGCTGCCCATATGCGGGCTGTGGGTGCCGCGCGGAGAGAGGCGGAAGCCGAGCGCGCCCCACTCGGAGGCCGCTGCATCGAGGTCGCGCACGGCGATGACGGCGTGGTCCAGGCCAATGATGGTGGGGATCATGGGAGGATGGTGTCGCGAGTTTTGCCGCGATGCAACATGACTCATCCCCACTGCACCCGCCGCGTCACCAGCATAACCGCCGACAGGGCAGCGAACAGCGCCACCGCGCCGACCAGCAGGGAAAAGCTCTCCAGGCTCAGGACGACGTAGAGGAAGCCGAACAACCCGGCGAGCACGGCCGCGAAGATGGCCGCCAGCAGCCGCCGCCCGACGACGGCCGCGGTGTACAGGCCGGCCTGGCCCATCACCATGGCCGCGGCGGTGGCGTAGGCGGCGGCGAAGCCCAGCGGCTCGGCGATGGCCAACAGCAGCAGCGGGAACAGTACCAGCGAGGCGCCGAGCAAGGCGTACTGCACGATGTGGATGCGTACCCCCGCCACCAGTTCAAACAGCAGGTAGGTGAGGAATGCGAGCGCCACGAACATCACCGCGTATTTCGCCGCCCGGGTCACCATGCGGTAGGTTTGCACCGGCTCGATCAGCGCCACCCCCACGCCGTGCCGGGTGCCGATGCCTTGCAGGCAGCCATGGGGCGAGAGGCCGACCTCGGCCTCCTGGCCGCCCTGCCATTCGGCCTGGAAGCCGTCGTCGGAGTGGGTGACGCGGCTGGGCAGGTCGGTCCCGATATAGCTCGGGGTGGCCCAGGGCGCGGCGATGCTGAGGCGGGCACGGGGGCCGAGCGGCAGGGCGCGCAGGCTGCCGGTGCCACGCAGCGACATGGCGCCGCTGGCGGTGACCGGCAGGCCGCTGCGGGACGGCATCGCCAGGACCTGCGGTGGCGCCGCGATGGGTTGATGGGACGCGCCAAGGCCCGGCGAAGCCGACGATCCAGGCGGAGTGGGGAACCCGCCGGGCGGATACGCAGCCGGCCCTGGCGGCAGGGCGGCGGAGCCCGAAGGCGGGGCTGAAAGGGCCAGCGGCCAGCGTTGCGTCTCGAACAGGCCGCAATTCACCAGGCCGGGCGCCGCCTCTAATGCACGGCCGGCCCATTGCACCCGGGCCGGCTCCACCTGCCGAATATCCGATGCGCCGGTCAGCAGATGCGCCTCGGCCCAGATCGGCTCGGCGCCCTCCGGCAGCATGGCCGCGGGCAGGAACCCGGCCTCCCAGGCGATGCTGGCGGTGTACACCACCGTCTCGAACAATCCGCGCCGTCGCCGCTCCGGCGCCAGCGTTACCCGGGTGGAGAGGTGTTCGGGCGCCAGCACCAGCATGCGGCGCTCCGTCTCGCCGCGCAGGCGGTAGGGCAGGACGAAGAGGGGGCCTAGCAGGGTCTGCGGCTCGCCCCAGGCGGCGGCGACCTGGCGCCGGGCTTCTTCCTGCCAGTTCTCGCGGTCCTGAATCACCCCGCCGACCAGGATGAGGGGCACCAGCAGGGCGAGCCCGAGCAAGCCGATGAGGACGAGCTTGGCGAGTCGGGGCGGCGGTTGGGTCACATCGGTTCTCCGAAGATGAGCCGCCAGGGTGCTGTGGCCGGGTGCAGCGCCGATGGCGCGGCCGTGCAGGCGCCGCCGATCTTTCGTGCAAAGATGGTGCATGCCGAAGATCCTGGTCGTGGATGACGACCCGCATATCCGCAGCGTGATCCGCTTCGCCCTGAGCCGCGACGGCTTCGCGGTGGCAGAGGCGGGGGATGGCGCCGCGGCGCTGGCGGCGGCGGCGCGCGAAGCGCCGGACCTGATCATCCTGGACGTGGTGATGCCGGAAATGGACGGCACCGACGTCTGCCGGCGGCTGCGCCAGGGGGACGGAAACGGCAGCCAGGTGCCGGTCATCTTCCTCTCCTCCCGCGACGAGGAGATCGACCGGGTGCTGGGCCTGGAGTTGGGCGGCGACGATTACGTGACCAAGCCATTCTCGCCGCGCGAGCTGGTGGCGCGCGTCCGCGCCATGCTGCGCCGGGCGGTACCGGCGGCGGCCGGGCCGCTGCGGACAGGGCGGCTGGAGCTGGACGAAGCGCGCTTCGAGGCGCGCTGGGATGGCAGCGCGCTGCCGCTCACCGTCACCGAGTTCCGCCTGCTGCTGGCGATGGCGCGAAGGCCGGGCCAGGTCTTCACCCGCGAGATGCTGATGGCGGCGGCGCAGGCCCGCATCGTCAGCGACCGCACCATCGACAGCCATGTGCGGCATCTGCGCGCCAAGCTGGCAGCGGCGGGAGGCGAGCCGATCGGGACGGTGCATGGGCTGGGCTATCGGTTCGAGGGA
>CAXTJY010000046.1:0-1820 GCA_964244395.1 uncultured Rhodovarius sp. | reverse complement strand
CATGATCAAGCCTCGCATCCGGCTGGTGCTGCTGCTGGTGAACCTGGTGCTGCTGGCGCTGCCGCTGGGCGGGCTGTGGCTGCTGCGCATCTACGAAAGCGCCCTGGTCAGGCAAACCGAGACCGAGCTGCTGGCGCAGGGCGCGGTGATCGGCGCGGCGTATCGGGCGGCCTGGACCGGCGGGGCAATGGCACCCGGCGCCGGGCTGGCGCCACGCTTCGCCGTTTTGGATCTGGCGCGGGACCCGGTGCTGCCGCCGCCGCGGCCGGGGGTGCCGGCCGCGGCTGACCTGCGGGCGATGCGGGCCGGTGCCGCCCTGGTCCCGATCCTGGCCGAGGCGCAGCGCGCCACTCTCGCGGCGATGCGGGTGACGGATGCGGCGGGCGTGGTGGTCGCCAGTTCGGGCAGCGAACAGGGGCTGTCGCTGGCGGCGATGGAGGAGGTGGCCCTGGCGCTACGCGGCGAAGGCACGGCCCGGGTTCGCAGCCGCGTCGAGGCGGAACATGCAGGCCCGGCCTCGATCAGCCGGGGCGCGACGTTCCGGGTCTTCGTCAGCCTGCCGGTGCGGGATGGAGGGGCGGTGGTCGGCGCCGTGCTGCTGTCGCGCACGCCGGCCAGCATCGGCCAGGCTATCTGGGGCAAGCGGTGGGAGCTGGCGGGGCTGGCGGCGCTGCTGGTGGGGCTGGCGGCCGCATTCGCGGGCTTCACCGCCTATACCGTCAGCCGGCCGCTGGGGGCGGTGGTGGCGCAGGCCAAGGCGGTGGCGGCAGGTGGCCGCGGGCCGATCACCCGGCCACGGCGCAGCGCGGTGCGGGAGACGGACGAGCTGTTCCACGCCATCGCCAGCATGGCCGCGACGCTGGAGCGGCGGGCCGATTATATCGGCCAGTTCGCCACCGAGGTGAGCCACGAGTTCAAGACGCCGCTGGCGGCGCTGCGTGGCGCGCTCGAACTGCTGGCTGAGCACGAGATGAGCGAGGCCGAGCGTGCCGGCTTCCTGGCCCAGGCGAGCGAGGATGTGGCGCGGCTGGAGCGGCTGGTGCGGCGGCTGCTGGAGCTGGCGCGGGCCGAGGCGCCCCGGGCGTCGGCAGGGGAGGCGTGGCTGGAGGGCGGCGCGGGCCCGCCCCTACACGTCGCCATGCCGCCGGAGACCTGGCGGGCGGTGCTGGCCATCCTGCGCGACAATGTGGCGCAGCATGCCGGGCCGGGAGCGGTGTGCCGGGTGACGTGGAAGGCTGATGGTGGCTGGGCGATCATCCTGGTCGCGGATGACGGGCGCGGCATCTCGCCGGCCAACGCGGCGCGCGTGTTCGACCGCTTCTTCACCACGGCGCGGGAGGCAGGCGGCACCGGGCTGGGCCTGTCCATCGCGCGGGGGCATGTGGAGGCGGCGGGCGGGACGATGCGGCTGCTGTCGGCGGAGAAGGGCACGATGTTTGAGATCCGGCTGCCGCTGGCGGCCGGCGCGGCAGCGGTCGCGCGATGAAAGCGAATTGGCCAACCGAGGTTTTGCCAGGGCGGTTGCAGCCCTGCCCGGCCGCGAGCCGGCCGGTCGTGAGCCCTCATCCGCGCAGCGAGGCCCGCAGCACGTGCTTCTGGATTTTCCCGGTGCTGGTCTTCGGCAGCTCCTGGAACACCACCCGCTTCGGCACCTTGAAGCCGGCCAGCGTGGCCCGGCAATGCGCCAACAGATCGGCCTCGGTGGCCGCCGCGCCCGGCCGCAGCTCGATGAAGGCGCAGGGCACCTCGCCCCATTTCTCGTCCGGCGCCGCCACCACAGCGGCCAGCGCCACGGCGGGGTGCTTGAACAGCGTGTCCTC
>CAXTJY010000045.1:6806-12494 GCA_964244395.1 uncultured Rhodovarius sp. | reverse complement strand
CACCAAGGCCGAGGATGCCGGCCGTGACGCGGCCGTGGCGGTGCAGGCGGCACGCTCCTCGCCGGGACAGATCGCCACCATGGTGCTGCCCAGCGACACTTGTTGGAACCCGGGCGGCGTAGTGGCCGAGCCGCTGCCCGTGCCGGCGGTGCCCCAGGCCGACTCGCACGCGGTGCGCGCCGCCGCCCGCGTGCTGCGCGAGAAGAAGGATGTGCTGCTGCTGCTGGGTGGGCAGATGGCGGTGAGCGATGGCGCCCAGGCCCAGGTTCAGCGCATCGTGGCGCATACCGGCGTGCGGGTGCTGGCCGAGACCTCCAACGCCCGCATGCCGCGCGGTCGCGGCCGGCTGCAGCTGGAGCGAGTGCCTTACCCGGCCGACATGGCCATCGCCAGCCTGGCGCCCACGAAGGAAATCATCCTGGTGGGCAGCAAGGCGCCCATCGGTTTCTTCGCCTACCCCAACAAGCCCTCCAAACACTATCCGGAAGATGCCGGCATCACCATGCTGACCCGGCCCGATCAGGACGCCGAGAGCGCGCTGCGCGCCCTGGCCGACGAACTGGGCTGCCCCGCTGCCGCCATCCCCGACCCCGGCCCGCGCCCGCAGGCCGAGCGCGGCGCGCCCTCGCCCGAGGGGCTGGCCCGGACCCTCGCCGCGCTGATGCCGGACGAGGCGATCATCGTCGATGAGGGCGTCAGCTACGGCCGCGGCTTCTTCCCGCACACCTTCGCGGCACCCCGGCATGATTGGCTGCAGATCACCGGCGGTGCCATCGGCTGCGGCATCCCGCTGGCCACCGGGGCCGCGATGGGTGGCGTCGGCCGGCGCGTCATCAACATCCAGGCCGATGGCAGCGCCATGTACACGGTGCAGGGGCTATGGACTCAGGCCCGGGAAAAACTGCCCATCACCACCATCATCCTGTCCAACCGGAAGTATCAAATTCTTCTCGGCGAGTATCAGGGCGTCGGTGCCAACCCGGGCCGCACCGCGCTGGACATGATGGACCTCGGCAACCCCGACATCGGCTGGGTTGGGCTGGCGAAGTCGCTGGGCGTCGAGGCCGCCCCCGCCACAACGCTGGAGCAGGTGGGCGACCTGCTGTCGCAAAGCCTGACCCAGAAAGGCCCGTTCCTGATCGAACTGGCGATTTGATTCTTTGTAATCCGGGAACGATACGATTTTTGTTTCGAGGTGCTGATCGTCGGCGTAAAACCCCGGTGTCCCGTTCAGTTTCAGTTCAGGTAGATAACGAGAACCTGAACAGGCGGGGCAAGCCTTGCTGCCGATAAACCCCGCTGCCGCCGCGCGATTGACGCAATCCAGGCGCTACATCGGGGTCATTCCAAGCCATCCGGAACGTCCATGAACATCGACACGCAGACCAAGCCTGAGCTGATCCGCCCCCCGGTGGCCGCGCATGTCGAGGTGGCGCCCGCCCCGGTGCCGGTCTCGTCCCGTCCTTGGCTGTGGATCGGCCTGCTGGTGGCCGGCGCGGCGGCGGTGGCGGGCGGCTTCATGGTGCTGCACAGCCCGCAGGAGGCGCCTCGCCCTGTGGCCGTGGCGCCGACCGCGCCCACGGCGCCGGCGGGTGAATTCCGCCTCAACGACAACGAGATGCGCGCGTTGCGCATCGAGCCGGTGCTGGCCCGCGACTTCCGCGCCGAGCGGGTGGCCGAGGGCCGCATTTCGATCAACGAGGATCGCAGTACCCCGGTGCTTGCCCCCTTCACCGGCCGCGTCACCCGCACCTTTGCCCAGCTCGGCGAGCGGGTGGAACAGGGTGCCCCCCTCTTCGAGGTCGAGACGCAGGATGTGACCCAGGCCGCCAACGACCTGCTGGCCGCGGTGGACAACCTGACCAAGGCGCAGAACACCCTGGCTCAGTCCCGGCGCGAGGATGCTCGCCAGCAGAGCCTGATGACCGCCCGCGCCTCCTCCATGCGCGATGTGGAACAGGCCCGCGCCGCGATGAACGCCGCCAATTCCGATCTGCGCATTGCCCAGGCCGGCCTCGACTCGGCGCGCGACAAGCTGCGCGTGCTGGGCCGTAGCATGGATGCCATCAGCGAGATCGAGCGCACCCGCCAGGTCAGCGGCATCACCATGGTCAACGCGCCCTTCACCGGCACGGTCACCCAGCGCCGCGTTTCGCCCGGCATGTGGCTGAATGCGGGCCAGGGCGATCCGGTCTTCACCATCAGCGACCTGACCACGATGTGGCTGGTCGCCGGCGTGCGCGAAATGGACGTGCCGATGATCCGCACCGGCCAGGAGGTCCAGGTCAGCGTGGGCGCCCTTCCCGACCGCGTCTTCCCCGCCCGCGTCGTGCGGATGGGCGCGGGCCTCGACCCCACCACGCGCCGCCTGACGGTGCAGGCCGAGGTGCAGAACCCCGAGCGCATGCTGCGCCCGGAAATGTTCGCCACCTTCCGCATCTCGGTCGGCGAGGAAAGCCGCGCCCCCGCGGTGCCTGCCAGCGCCGTCATCCATCGGGGTGCCGATGCTTCGGTGTGGGTCGCGCTGGACGATAACCGCTTCGTCATGCGGCCGATCCGCATCGGCAACCGCAGCGGCGACACGCTGGAGGTCACCCAGGGTCTGCGGCCGGGCGACCGCATCGTGACCGGCGGCGCGCTGTTCATCGACCGCGCGGCGCGGATCGACTAACCAGGGCGGGAGCCCGGGGGAAACGCCATGCGGCAGATCGTCGCCTTTTCGCTGCAACGTCGCGCCCTCGTGCTGCTGCTCTTCGTGGTGTTCATCATCACGGGCGTGGTGGGCTTCCTGCGGCTGAATATCGAGGCCTATCCGGACCCGGTGCCGCCGCAGGTGGTGATCATCACCCAGAACACCGGCCAGTCGGCCGAGGAGATCGAACGCTACGTCACCATCCCCATCGAGGTGGCGATGGCGGGGCTGCCCAACCTGAACACCATCCGCTCCACCTCGCTCTTCGGTCTGTCCGATGTGCGTGTGCAATTCACCTTCGCCTACACCTACGAACAGGCGTTGCAGCAGGTGCTGAACCGGCTGGCGGTGCTCAGCGGGCTACCCGAGGGCACGTCGCCCACCATCTCCCCGCTGTCGCCCATCGGCGAGATCATGCGCTATCGGCTGGTGGGCCCGCCCGGCTTTTCGGTGGATGACCTGAAGACCCTGCAGGACTGGGTGCTGGACCGGCGCTTCAAGCGGGTGCCCGGGGTGGTGGATGTGACCAGCTTCGGCGGCCGGTCGAAGGCCTACAACGTCACGGTCGATCTGCCGCGGATGAATGCCTATGGGCTGAACCTGCCCGACGTCGTGGCTGCAATCCGGGCCGGCAACGTCACCGTCGGTGCCGGCACCATCAACATCGGGCCGCAATCGGCCGTCGTCCAGGGCGTGGGGCTGATTCGCAGCCTGGAGGACATCGGCAATATCGTGCTGGCTTCCGGCTCCGGCGGCACGCCCGTGCTGCTGCGCGACATCGCGACGGTCGAGACCGGTAGCCTGCCGCGGCTGGGCGTGGCCGGCCATGAAGGCGATGACGACGTGGTGCTGGCCACCGTGCTGATGCGCCGCGGCGAGCAGACCCTGCCCACCATCCACGGCGTGCAGGCGGAAGTCGCTCGGATCAACGCCGGCGGTGTGCTGCCGCCCGGCGTGCGCATCGTGCCGATCTACGACCGCGAGGACCTGGTGAAGATCACCACCACCACGGTGGTGCACAACATCATCGAGGGCGTGCTGTTCATCCTGGTCATCCAGTGGCTGTTCCTGGGCGATTTCCGCGGTGCCATCGTGATCGCCGCCACCATTCCCTTCGCCTTCTTCTTCGCCATCCTGCTGATGCTGGTGCGGGGCGAAAGCGCAAATCTACTCAGCCTGGGCGCGCTGGATTTCGGCCTGCTGGTCGATGCCACCGTCATCATGGTGGAGAACATCTACCGCCATCTCGGACTGGCGCGGCGCAACCCGACGCAGGGCGCGGTCTCCGGCGGCAGCGGCCTGACCGGCGTGCAGCTCACCATCCTCCGCGCCGCGTCCGAGGTGGACAAGGCGATCTTCTTCTCGGCGCTGATCATCATCGCCGCCTTCATTCCCTTGTTCACACTGGGTGGCATCGAGGGCCGCATCTTCGGGCCGATGAGCAAGACTTACGCCTACGCCATCATCGGCGCGCTGTTCGCCACCTTCACCGTCACGCCCGCGCTGGCCGCCACCCTGCTGCGTGAGGACAGCAAGGAGAAGGACACGATGATCGTGCGCGGCAGCCGCTGGGTGCATGAGCGCTGCTACCGCCTGGCGATGGCGGCGCGGCCCCTGACCATGGCGCTGGCGGCCGGGCTGTTCGCCGCCACCATCTTCCTGTTCAGCCTGCTGGGCGCCGAATTCCTGCCCACGCTGGAGGAAGGCAATCTATGGGTGCGGGCCACCATGCCGGCCACCATCAGCCTGGAAGAGGGCCAGGAGACGGTGCGGCTGATCCGCCTGACGCTGGGCGAGTTCCCGGAGGCCGTGACGGTGACCAGCCAGCAAGGCCGCCCCGACGACGGCACGGACAGCGCGGGCTTCTTCAACGCCGAGTTCTTCGTGCCGCTGCGGCCACCCGACCAGTGGACCACAGCGCGCAACCGCGACGGGCTGGTCGCCGCCATCAACGCGCGGCTGATGGAACGGACCGTCGGCATCGAATTCGCCTTCGCGCAGGCAATTTCCGACAACGTGCAGGAAGCTGCTTCGGGGGTGAAGGGCGCCAATGCGGTGAAGGTGTTCGGGCCGGACCTGGACGTGCTGGCCCGCATCGCCGAGGAGGTGCGCCGCACCATCGAATCGGTGCCCGGCATCGCCGACCTCGCGGTCTTCCGAACCCTGGGCCAGCCCACGGTGGCGATCATGATCGACCGCGCCCGGGCCGCCCGTTTCGGCCTGCAGACCGACGACATCAACGATGTGGTACAGGCGGCGGTGGGCGGACGCGAGGCCGGCAGGCTCTACGAGCGCGGCGCCGACCGCAACTTCCCCATCATGGTGCGGCTGGACGCGCCGTATCGCGCCACGGTGGACGCCATCGCCAGGGTGCCGGTGGGCGGGCCACGCGGCGCAACCCTGGCGGATGTGGCGGACATTCAGCTGCAGGCCGGCGTCGCCTACATTTATCGCGAGGATAGCGGCCGCTACGTGCCGCTGCGTTTCTCCGTGCGCGGCCGCGATCCGGCCAGCACGGTACAGGAGGCGCAGGCCACCGTGGCCGCGCGCGTCACTCTGCCGCCCGGCTACCGCCTCTCGTGGGAAGGTGAGTTCAAGAATTTGCAGGAGGCCATCGGCCGGCTGTCCACCATCGTGCCCATCGCCTTCGCGCTGATTGCCGTGCTGCTCTACGTGCAGTTCAACAATGTGCGGGAGACGCTGCTGGTGCTGGGCATCGTGCCGATCTCGATCTCCGGCGGCGTGGCAGCGCTGGCGGTGGCGGGGCTGAACTTCTCGGTGCCGGCGGCGATCGGCTTCCTGGCGCTGTTCGGCATCACGGTGATGGAGGGGATCATCTTCCTCAGCCACTTCAACCATGTGCGGCATGAAGGCGTGCTGTGGCGCGAGGCGCTGGACCAGGCGGGGGTGGACCGGATGCGGCCGGTGCTGATGACCTGCTTCGTAATTGTGAAGCTAGTGTTGATAAAAAAATTAACACTTGATATAATATTAGC
>CAXTJY010000045.1:0-6796 GCA_964244395.1 uncultured Rhodovarius sp. | reverse complement strand
TGCTGATGACCTGCTTCGCCAGCTTCTGCGGCCTGCTGCCGATGGCGCTCTCGACGGGAATCGGCAGTGACGTGCAAAAACCGCTGGCCATTGTGGTGGTGGGCGGCATCGGGCTGGTGCCGTTCTTCATCCTGGTGGTGTTCCCGGCAATGATCGACCTGTTCGGCAAGCCGCGCGGCCTGGCCCAGGCGGAAAGCGTGCTGCGGATGCGACGGATGCGGGCCGGGCTGGCGGAGTGATCGGATGTCCGGCGAGGCGCGGCACGGCTGGCTTGGGGTTTGACTGGATGATGAACTGGCGTGTGCTGGCCATGCTGGCCGTCTCGATCCCCGGCTGGGCGCAGTCGCCACCCGGCGGCGCGCCGCCGTCGCTGTCGCCGCCCGGCACCTCGCCGGCACTGCGCGGCAGATCGCCCGCGCTCGACCCGCCCTTGCGCGCGCCGGCCCCGATAGCGGCGCCGGATGGCCCGGCCGTGGTCGGACCTTCACCCAGCACTGCGGTCACGCCCGGCAGGTCGACCCGGACGCGGCGACCCAATCGCGAGCCGCCGCCGCCACAGGTGGAGACGAGTGGCCCGGCGATGACCCTGGCCGAGGCGGAGCGACTGCTGGTGGACCGCAATCTGGCGGTGATCGCGGCTCGCCGCGGCGTGGATGCCGCACGGGCGCAGCGGCTGGTCAGCAGTTCACTGCCGCCGCCGCAGGTTTCCGTGGGCAACACCTTCGCTCAGTTCAACGAGGCCGGCCGGGCGCCGCCCGGCACAGCCGGTGGGCCGGGCGGCGCCCCCGGCCCTGCCCCCGGCAGCATCCGCGGCGCTCGCTTCCTGGGGCCCGACAACAACGTGAATGTCGGCCTGCAGGTGCTGGTGGAGTTGGGCGGCAAGCGCACCTTGCGCACCCGCCTGGCGGAAGAGAATATCGGCGTGGCCGAGGCGCAGGTGCTGGACGCGCTGCGCGGTCAGATTTTCCTGCTGCGGCAGAATTTCTATGCCGCGCTGGCAGCCCGGGCCAATCTGGAAGTCGCCCTGGCCAACAGGGGCGGGCTGGACCGGACAGAGGCGTTGCTGCGCCGCCAGCTCAGCGACGGCGCCATCCCGGAAGGGGATCTGTTGCGCTTCCAGGCGAGCCGCGTCGTGTTCGAGGCGGATATCACGACCAACGCCCAGGCCTATGCCGCGGCGATCGCGCAGATCGCGGTGACGCTGGCGGCGGACGCCGCCGATTTCCGGGCACCCCTGCCACGCCCCGCGCCGGTGCGCGGCCGAGCCGCCGCGCCGCCCGATACGCTGCGGGCCGCGCTGTCCGACATCGCCTTCGACGTCCGCGGCAACTTCACCGCCATCCCCGATCTGGGCATCGGCCGGGACGAGCTGGCCACGGCGGTGCAGAACCGGGCCGATGTGGTGGCGGCGCTGCGCCAGGCCACCGCGGCCGGTGCCAACGTCTCGCTGGCCGAGGCGGCTCGCTGGCGCGACGTGACCGTCAATGCAGGCGGCGCCCGCAACCGGCTGCAGCAGAACCTGCCCAATGATTCGGTGCCGCTGCGGGCCAACAACCAATTCACCCTGCAGCTGTCGGTGCCGATCTTCACCCGCCGAATCGTGGAGGGAAATGTCGGCGTCGCCGCGGGCCAGGCCGGCCAGGCGGAAGCGAATGCGCGCGCCACCCTGTTGCAGGCCCGCGCCGACTTCGCCACGGCGTGGTCGCAATACGAGCAGGCGCGCACCCTGCTGCGGCTCTACGCCGGCGGCGCGCTCTCCCGCGCCGACCAGGCGTATCGGAGCGTCGAACAGGCCTATGGCGCCGGTGGCTCCTCCCTGCTGGAAGTGCTGGACGCGCTGCGGACGCTGAACGCCACCCGGGTGGCGGCCAATACCGCGCGGGCCAATTACCTGACGGCGCTGGCGCAGCTGGAATACGCCACCGGCGTGGGCGGCATCTCACCGCGACTGTGAACCTGGGGGCTGTGGCGCGGTTCACCTGCCGGGCCTCGCCGCCCGCCTCCCGAATTGGGCAGCGGGTGCGGTGGGGCCAAGCACAAGGCTCTCCCCATGTTCCTTCGAGTCGACAAGCTGCAAATCGAACTGCCGGCGCCGCTGCGCCAGGACCCCAATGCCGGCGCCGCGCTGCAGGAGCTGCTGGGCGGCAAATACGGCGAGATGTCCACTCTGGGCAATTACATGTTCCAGAGCTTCAACTTCCGCAGCAAGCACAAGCTGCGGCCATTCTACAGCCTGGTCGCCGCCATCACCGCCGAGGAGCTGGGCCATGTCGAGCTGGTGAGCAACGGCGTGGCCATGCTGAACAACGGGCCGGACAAGGACGATGGTTCGGACGAAGTGATGGGCGACGACATTTCGGGCGCGCCTTTCGAACTGATGAAGGATATCCGCCTTGCGGCCTCCTTCTATTCCAACCAGGGCGGCGCTACGCCCACCAACAGCAACGGCGCTTCGTGGAACAACGACTTCATCACCACCACGGGCAACGTGGTGTTCGACCTGCTGCACAATTTCCACCTGGAATGCGGCGCCCGGCTACATAAGCTGCGGGTGTACGAGTCGCTGACCGACCCGACGGGGCGTGAGGTTTGCGGCTACCTGCTGGTGCGCGGCTCGGTCCACGCTCATGCCTATGCTCTGGCTTTGAAGAACCTGACCGGCGTGGCCATCGAGAACATGCTGCCGGTGCCCAACATTCCGCTGGGCAACATTCCGGAGTGCCAGAAATACCTCGATGAGGGCTCGCACCGCCGGCTCTATACGTTCAGCCCGACCGACTACAAGGAGATGAGCGGCATCTGGGGTGGGGGCGAGATGGCCCTGCCGGACGATCCGGCGGGCGAATTGATGGTGGTGGACGGCATGCCCGAGGGCGGCAAGATCCACCAACTGGAGGGCGTTCCATCAGCCTTTTCGCCGGACTACGCCCCGGAGGAAATGATGGAGATCGCGAACAAGCTGTACCAGGCTTCGCGGTAAGGCGAGGCGGGCTGGGGCACCGCCCCGGCTCAGCCGTACTATCGAGGCGCCGGCGCCGAAGCCACCGCCAGGAAGTTCGCCTGGCTGTCTTCGGCAATGCGGAACCACTGCGTCTGGTCCACCCGGAAGGCGTCCCACGTCTGGTGAATGCGGCGGAAGCGGGCATTGGCCGCGCCGGTCTCGTTGTAGAACTCCTGCGCCGCGCGATAGCTCGCGGCCAGCACGTCGCGCGGGAAGATGCGCAGCTGCGTGCCCGCCGCCACCAGCCGACGCAGCGCTGCTGGGTTCAGCGAATCATAGCGTGCCATCATCCAATGCCAGCCCTCGGTGCAGGCGGCGTCCAGGATGTGCTTGTACTGGGTCGGCAGCGCCTCATAGGCGGCCGGGTTGATCATCAGGTCGATGCTCGGCGCGTATTCCCACCAGCCCGGGGCGTAGTAGAAGCGCGCGACACGCTGGAAGCCAAGCTTCTCGTCGTCATAGGGCCCGACCCACTCGGCGCCATCGATCACGCCACGCTCCAGGGCCGCGTAGATGTCGCCACCGCCGATCTGCTGCGCCACCACGCCCAGCTTCTGCAGCACCGAGCCGCCGAAGCCGGCGATGCGAAATTTCAGACCATTCAGGTCGCCCGGAGTGTTGATCTCGCGCCGGAACCAGCCGCCCATCTGCGCCCCGGTGTTGCCGGCCGGGATGCCGACCACGCCCTGGTCGCGATACACATCACGCAGCGCCTCGCGCCCGCCGCCCTCGTTCAGCCAGGACCACAGCGATCGTGAGGACATGCCGAAGGGCAGGCAGGTGGCGATACACAGCGACGGGTCCTTGCCCAGGTAATAGTAGGCGGAGGTGTAGCCGCATTCGACGCTGCCCTGCGCCACCGCATCCATCACCTGCAGGGCGGGCACGACCTCACCGGGGCCGAAGGGGGTGATTTCGAAGGCACCGTCGGTCATCTCGCGCACCCGGCGGCAAATGCGTTCCTGGGTGCCGTAGAGGGTGTCGAGGCTTTTCGGGAAGCTGCCCGGCATGCGCCAGCGGATGCGCGTTTGCGCATGGGTAATGGCCGGTATGGCCAGCACGGGCGCGACAGCGCTGGCAGCCAAAATCTTTCTGCGGTCCATGGACGGGTTCCCCTGTGTCTTCGTTGCAGCGAAGATTGCAGGGGCCGCGCCACGGCGCAATGGCTTCATCGTGCGCCGGGGCGCACGGGCTTCATGAATGGGGAAACACATGGAACGCGTCGGATTCATCGGGCTGGGCAATATGGGCCGCGGCATGGCCAGCAACCTGCGCCGCAAACAGTTCGCGATGACGGTGTTCGACCTGAATCCCGCGCCGGTGGCCATGCTGACCGAACTGGGTGCCGAGGCCGCCGCGGACGTGCCGACGCTGGCCCGCGCCAGCACCGTGGCGGTGACAATGCTGCCGGGGCCACGCGAGGTCTCCGCCACTGGCACGGTTCTGCTCGAAAACATGGCGCCCGGCAGCCTGCTGATCGACATGTCCACCGTCGATCCGGAGACGACGGATGCGCTGGCGGCCGCGGCGGCGGCCAAGGGCGTGGGTTTCGTCGATGCGCCGGTCGGCCGCCTGGCCGCGCATGCCGAACGTGGCGAGAGCCTGTTCATGGTGGGTGGCAGCGACGCCGACTTCGCCCGCGCCAAGCCTCTGCTGGAGGCGATGGGCAACACCATCCACCATTGCGGCGGCCCCGGCGCCGGCACCCGCACCAAGCTGGTGAACAACTATCTGGCCATCATCCTGTGCCAGCTGAATGCGGAGGCGCTGAGCCTGTCGCAGGGCTTTGGCCTGGACCTGGAAACGACGCTGGAAGTGCTGCACGGCACGACCGCCACCAACGGGCAGCTCAAGGTGAATTGGCCCAACAAGGTACTGAAGGGAGACACTGCGCCGGGCTTCGCGATCGATCTGGCGCATAAGGATCTGTCGCTGATCGTGCAGGCGGCGAATGCGGCGAAGGTACCACTGCCGGTGGCGGCCGCGGCGCGCGAGGCATTTTCGGCGGCGCGGGCGCAGGGGCATGGGGGCCTGGACTTCTCCGCTATGCTGGATGTGCAGTGCGCCTGGGCGGGGGTGAAGGCGCCGCGGCTGAAGTGAGATCGCCATAACGTCCGCCGCGTCGGATGCTGACGCGGTCGGGCTTGGGCGTGATCCCCTCTTGGCAGGCGGCGCGGGCGCCGACCTTACACGGCGTTCTCTGATCCCCAGATGGTAGCAACCGAGGAGTTCCGACGCTGGTCAGCGCATTTCAGTGGATCGTGGTGCCGGTCTCGACCGTGCTCGGTCTGACCATCACCCGGATCCTCACCGGCTATGTGTCCGCCTTCAAGGCGCGGGACCGCATCCAGTTCGACTGGCTGCCCATGGTGTTTGCCGGCGCCATCCTCGGGGTGGGGTTTCAGTTCTGGTGGGGCCTGCTTGAGCTTTCCACCATTGAAAGCTGGCCGCTGGCAGCCTTTGCGTTGCTGCTGGCCATGGTGATGGCGTTGTTTTCCGCGGCCGCGCTGATCGTCCCGTCGGACACGGACCACGACATGCGGCAGGCCTTCCAGCGCGACGGCCGCTGGGCGCTCGCCGCACTGGCCAGTTTTCACCTTCTGGCCATGCTGGCCAATGGCTGGTTTTTCAGGGTCGACCTGCTGTCAGTACCGCAAGGATTGCTGGCCTTGCTTGCAGGCCTGTGCCTCCTGGGCAGCCTGACAAAACACCGATGGGTGGAGGAGGCCGTCGCGGCCCTCTATGTCATGGTGAGCATCATCGACATTGTGTCCGTCTCGGTCAGCGCCCACTAAGTCTTGGCGCGATGCGCCGAGGTGAGAGGCCTGCGTCAGGCCCGCCTTCAGAGATTCTCGGCGATGTACGGCGGCAGAATGAAGCAGGAGACGTGCATCTCCGGCGACCAATAGCGCGTCTGCCCCAGAATGCCGGCTTCAGCCGCGCGCCCCTTGATCTCCGCCAGCGGCACCGCCCGCATGCCCGCCGCCTTGGCCGACCAGCCCAAGGTCATGAACCCACCCACATAGGTCGGCACCGCCGCCACATAGGCGCTGACCTCGGCGAAGAACTTGGCCCGCCGCAGGCTGGTCTCACGCAGTTCGTCCGCCTGCATGAAGGGCACGCCGCACTGGTTCACGATGATGCCCGCGGGCCCGAGGATGCGCGCGGTGTTCTGATAGA
Source organism: uncultured Rhodovarius sp. (assembly GCA_964244395.1). Classification (GTDB taxonomy): domain Bacteria; phylum Pseudomonadota; class Alphaproteobacteria; order Acetobacterales; family Acetobacteraceae; genus Rhodovarius. Next base: position 615 of record CAXTJY010000045.1, on the reverse strand, counting down.
ACTCATCGGTGAACAGCACCTCGCCCACGCCGATGGGGTCCGTGCTGTCCACGATGATCACGTCGAAGCTGGCATCCGGCGCGCGCCGCACGTAGTCGATACCGTCGCCTACGATCACTTCGCCCCGCGGGTTGGTCCAGGTATCGCCGGCGATATCCGGCAGGTATTTCTGGCACAGCCGGATCACCTCGCCGTCGATCTCGACCATCACCGCCTTTTCCACGCCGGCATGCTGCAGCACCCGGCGCAGCACCCCGCCATCGCCGGCGCCGATGATGAGCACGCGCTTCGCCGCGCCATGCGCCAGCAGCGGCACATGCGTCAGCATCTCCTGATAGACGAACTCGTCCCGCTCGGTGATCTGCGTCACCCCGTCCAGGAACATCACCCGGCCATGGCTGGCGGTCTCGACGATGACGATGTCCTGGAAGTCCGACTTCACCCGCGCCAGTTCCGCCGTCACCAGGAAGCGCTGGCCCCAGTCGGGGTAGAGGGTTTCGTTGATCCATTCGGCCATCAGGGGCATTCCACAATGAGAAAGGGCGAGGCCTCGCGGCCCCGCCCCATAATCGTCGCCACGGCGGCCCGTCAGCCGATCAGGCCACGCTTGTGCTC
>CAXTJY010000044.1:3160-12688 GCA_964244395.1 uncultured Rhodovarius sp. | reverse complement strand
CCCGCTGACCATCAAGGCGTACCAGTACGACATCGTCTGCAACGGCATCGAGCTCAGTTCCGGCGCCATCCGCAACCATCGCGCCGACATCATGCTGCGTGCCTTCGAGATCGCGGGACACGGCGCCGATGTGGTGGAGAGCAAGTTCGGCGGCATGCTGAATGCCTTCCGCTACGGCGCGCCGCCGCACGGCGGCTCGGCGCCGGGAATCGACCGCATCGTCATGCTGCTGGCGGATGAGCCGAACATCCGTGAGGTCATCCTCTTCCCGATGAACCAGCAGGCGGAGGATTTGATGATGGGGGCGCCCGCGACAGTGGATGCCGCGCGCCTGAAGGAATTGTCACTCAAACTCGACCTGCCGCCGCCGAAGCCGGGTGCAACGCCGGCGAAAGCCTCCTAAATGGGTTGCATGAAACATGCCCTTATGGCTGCCATCCTCGCGGTCGCCCCGGTCTTCGCGCTTGCCACTCCGGTGGAAGGCGCCGGCGAGATGGTGGCGCATCGTGCCGCCTACCGGCTGACGCTGGACCGGGCGCGGGATAACGCCGGCGTGCAGCAGGCGGAGGGCGCCATGCTGTTCGAGGTGCAGGATGCCTGCGAGGCCTGGGCGACGCGGCAGCGCTTCACCCTGGTGGTGCGGGACCGGGACGGCAATTCGATCGAGACAACCAGCGACTACTCGACGCTGGAGGCCAAGGATGGCCGCAGCCTGCGGTTTTCGCTGACGCAGATCACCGAGGGCGCGGTGACCAGCCGGGTGTCGGGCGAGGCGACGATGACGGATACGGGCGGCCGGGTGGTCTTCGCCGACCCTTCGCCGAACGAGATGAGCCTGCCCCCGGGGACCTTGTTCCCGATGGTGCACACCATCCGCGCCCTGGCGGCGGCACGCGCCGGGCAGCGGCTGCTGGTGGCGCCGCTGCTGGACGGGACCACGGCGGAAGGGCCGCAGGATACGACCACGGTGGTGACCGGCGGCTGGGCTGCGCCGGTGGAGAATGCGCGCTTCCCGGCGCTGTCGGCGCTGGGCAGCGCGCGGATGCGGATCGCCTTCTTCGAGGCCGGGCAGCAGGGCGGGGCTTCGACCCCTGGCTATGAAGTGTCGCTGCGGTATTGGGCGAATGGCGTGGCGGATGAGCTGAAGATGGACTTCGGTGAGTTCGTGGTGGATGGGCAGATGCTGGAATTGGCGGTGGCGCCGGGTGGCTGTTGAAGTTGAGCGCTGGGGCCGGCAAGCACCCCTTCGGATCCTCCTTTGGTATCAACCGCGCCTGAGATTCCACAGGAACGGATTTGGCCCTTGCAACACGCCCGATAAATCCGAGCGGAAAGCCGTTCGAAGCCTGAACAGCCCCGTCGGCGCGAACGGTACCGCCTCCCAGGCCAATTCCTGTAGCTTCGCCATCGCCTCCGCCTGCACCTCCGCTTCCGGTGCCTCGATCCAGCGCCCCACCTGCTCCTCCACCGCCGCATCCGCTGGCCAGCCAAACCACGCCGCCGCACCGTTCATGCGGATGATCGGGCTGACCGCCGGATTGGCGATGCCGGCGGCCGGGAAGTTGGTGTTGTGCAGGTTCCAGCCGCCCTGCGGCCCCGGCGCGCGGTTGGCGCGGCGGGCGATGGTGGTGGCCCAATCGGCCTCCACCAACTGGATATTCACCCCCAGGCGCCGCATCAGGTCGGCGGTCACCCGCCCCTGCTGCGTCACCGCCGGGAAGTCGCTGGGGTTCACGTGGATGATCGGCTCGCCATTGTAGCCGGCCTCGCGCAGCGCTTCGCGCGCCCGCGCCATCGCCGCCTCGCCGCGTGCGGCCGGCGTGAACTCCCGGGTCGCCGGCAGCCCGCACGGGAACATGGCGTGGCATTCCTGCCAGTCCCCCGGCAGCGCCACGGCCTGCATGTAGTCGCTCTGCACCAGCACGTCGCGGATCGCGCGCCGCACCCGCACGTCGCTGAAGGGCGGGTGCAGATGGTTGAAGCGCAAAAAGCCCAGGAAGCCGTTGGGGTCGTAGATCTGCGTGCGGGTGTTGCGGTCGCGGTCCAGGGTCGGCACCAGGTCGGGCAGCGGGTATTCGATCCAGTCGATCTCGCCGGTGCGCAACGCCGCCGCGGCGGTACCGCCATCCGGAATCCAGATCATCTCCAACCGGTCGAAATGCACCCGCTTGCCGCCTGATGCCGCCTTGGCCGGTTCGTCGCGCGGGATGTAGGCTTCGTTTTTCGCGTAGTGCGCCCGGGCGCCCTGGTTGAACTCGGCAGGGATGAACTTCCAGGGGCCGGAGCCGATCATGTGCTCCACCCCCAGCGGCCGGTCGGCGGGCAGCGCCGCGATCCGCTCCGGCATGATGAAGCAGGGGCTGGCGGCCGGCTTGGCCAGCGCGTCCAGCAACGCCGGGAAGGGGCGCTTGAGGCGGAAGGCTATGCTGTCGTCGGTGCCAATCAGTTCCTCGGTCGCGCGCAGCAGCACCGCGCCGAACCCGTCCCGCGCCGCCCAGCGGCGGATGCTGGCCGCGCAGTCGGTGCCCCGCACCGCCTCGCCATCATGCCAGCGCAAGCCCGGGCGCAGCGTGATGGTCCAGTGCAGCCCATCCGATGAAACCTCGTGGCCGGCCGCCATCTGCGGGCGGGGTCGCAGGGCGGCGTCGGCCCCATACAGGGTATCGAACACGCAAAAGCCGTGCGTCGAGACGATGGTCGTGGGGTTGAAGATGGGGTCCAGCGCCGAAAGCGCCGCTTGCGGCATGAAGCGCAACGTTCGGGTCCGGCCTTGGGCCAAGGCAGGCGTGGCGGCCATCGCGGCCAGGATAGTGCGGCGTTTCATCCCATTTCCTCCATGCGATCAGCGCACGGCAAAAGGGGGAATGCGGGCCGTCCTGGCCCGCGCACCGATCCCTTCGCCGGTGCTAACCGGATCAGGTTCCAAGGCTCGCGGGATGCATCCCGCCTCTCAGCCCCGCCGAAACCTGTCTTTGAAGAAGGACATGTTTCCAGGGGCTCACCCAGGTGACGCAGGATTTCTGCGCGCCGCAGGGCTCGTTGACAAGAGGCTTGAAAATGGTTCGATATCTTACTAGATAGTTCGATATCGAACTATAAGGAGCCACCCTATGAATCGCCGCACCCTCCTATCCTCCGCCAGTGCCGCGGTGGCACTGGTGCTCAGCAGCCGCCACGTCACCGCGCAGCCGCTGCCCGCGCCGCTGCTTCCCTGGGCCAGGCCGGGGGCGACCCACCCCGACCCCCGCATCGCCGCCATGGCCTCGGCGGTGCTGGCACCCAACGCCCACAACCGGCAGCCCTGGGCGCTGCGCCTGGTAGGCGACGATGCCGCGCTGCTGTTCTGCGACCTCGACCGGCGGCTGCCGGTGACCGACCCCTTCGACCGGCAGGTGCTGATCAGTCTGGGGTGCTTCCTGGAACTGTACCGGCTGGCGGCCGCCGCGCGCGGCTTCGCGGCCGAGATCACGCCTTTCCCCGATGGCGAGCCGCAGCCGCGGCTGGACGGCCGGCCGGTGGCCCGCATCGTGCTGCGCGCCGGCGGGGTCGTTGACCCACTCTTCGCCGCCGCCGCCGACCGCCGTTCGGCCAAGCAGCCCTACGACATGGCGCGGCCGCTGACGGCCGGCGCCGAGTCAGGGCTACGTGCCGCGATGCTGTCGCCGGCCGGCTTCGGCCTGGCGCAAGGCGACGTGTCGGCCATCCGCGCCCTCGTCTGGCGTGCCTGGATGATCGAGGCCGAAACCCCGGAGGCGCATCTGGAAACGGTACGGCTGATGCGGCTGGGCAGCGCGGCGGTGGCCGCGAATCCCGATGGCGTCTCCGTCTGGGGTCCGCAGTTCGACCCGATGGTGGCAAGCGGGGAGATCGATGCCGCGGCCATGATGCCCGGCGGCGCCGGCTACGGGCTGATGATCGGCATGTACCGCCAGATGTTGGACGCCACGCCCGCCTATGTCTGGCTGACCACGCCGGGCAACAGCCGGGCCAAGCAACTGGCGGTGGGGCGGGACTGGCTGCGGCTCAACCTGGCGGCCACGGCCGCCGGGCTGGGGCTGCACCCAGTCAGCCAGGCGTTGCAGGAATACCCCAGCATGGCGGGGCCGCGCGCCGAGCTGCCGGGCCTGCTCGGCGCCACCGGCCAGCTGCAGATGCTCGGGCGGCTCGGCCACCCGATGCGCCCGGCCGCGCCCACGCCGCGCTGGCCCGCTGAATCGCGTATCCTGCCCATGTGACCGAGTCGGACCCGCCCCTCTTCGCCCTGCTGAACGAGATCGGCATCATCGAGCAGCTGGCGCGCAACCGCTTCGAGCGTGCCCAGCCCGATGGGCTGCGGCTGCCGCATTTCGCCGTGCTCAACCACCTGGTGCGGCTGGGCGAGGGGCGAGGGCCGGCGCAGATGGCCCGCGCCTTCCAGCTCACTAAGGCGGCGATGACCAACACGCTGCAACGGCTGGAGGCGCGGGGGCTGATCCGTGTCGAGGCGGATGCGGAGGATGGCCGCGCCAAGCGGGTGTATCTGACGCCGGCGGGGCGGGCGCGGCGCGATGCCGCGGTGGCGGCGGCGACGGCCGACCTGGCGCCGCTGGTGGCCGAGCTCGGCGCTTGGCCGGAGGCGCTGCTGCCCGGGCTGCGCCAGTTGCGGGGACTGCTGGATGCATCACGCGGGCGGGGCTAGTCGGGATTTTTCCAAACCCGGCGCGACCGCCTATACCAGCCCGCCACCCTGGAGAGCACGCATGACCGAAGCCCGGAACCTGCCCCCGCAGATGGCGGATCGCCTGATCGTGGCGCTCGACGTGCCGTCCGTGGAACAGGCACGCGCGCTGACCGCGGCGCTGGATGACGTCGTCTCCTTCTACAAGATCGGCATGTGGCTGCTTTTCGCCGCGGGCACCGACCGATTCATGGATGAGTTGATCGCGCGCGGAAAGAAGATTTTCCTGGACTATAAGATGTACGACATCGGCGAGACGGTGAAACAGGGGATGGCGCGCGCCACCGCACGCGGCGTGAAGTTCGTGACGGTGCATGGCGACCCCGAGATCATGCGGGCCGCCGTGGAAGGCCGCGGCGATTCCACCTTTACGCAGATCCTGGCGATCACCGCGCTCACCAGCCTCGACGATGCCGGGCTGCATGCCATGGGCTACCGGATGGGGGCGCGCGAACTGGTCGAGCTGCGGGTGCGCAGCGCCGTCGCCTGCGGTGTGGACGGCATCATCGCCGCACCGCAGGACAAGCCGGATGAAATCCGCGCCTTTGCCGGGCAGGAGCGCCTGCTGGTGGTGACCCCCGGCATCCGCCCCGCCGGCAGCACCGCCGATGACCATAAGCGCCAGGCGACGCCGGGCCAGGCGATCGCCGCCGGCGCCGACTACCTGGTCGTCGGGCGGCCCATCACCCAGGCGGCGGACCCGGCGGCGGCGGCGCGCGCCATCATCGCGGAGATGCAAGCCGCCCTTTGACAGCCATGGGCGACTTCGCCCACCTTGCCGGAAAGCGGGGGTAACATGGAAAAGCCATTCGAGGGCGTGGCCACGGCCGAGGAGGCCGGCTACGCCGACGACCTGCGCAAGTTCCATCTGCGCGACTACGGCCCGGAGGACTGGGTGGGCCTGGCGCTGCTGTGGGTGATGGCCGGGCTGGTCTTCACCCAGTTCTTCAGCCGCTACGTGCTGAACGACAGCGTGGCCTGGACCGAGGAGGTCAGCCGCTACCTGCTGATGGTGCTGACCTTCGTCGGTGCGGCCGGCGCGGTGCGGCGCGGCACGCATATCCGCGTCGAGGTTCTTGAGCAGTCGCTGCCCCTGCCGGCCCGAAAGGTCCTGTGGGCGGTGCTGGATGCCGGGCGCCTGGCGTTCTGGGTGTTTGGCGCGGTCGTCGGCTACGACCTCGCCGACCGGATGGGCGTGATGCCGATGGATTCTTTCCAGCAGGGTCTGGGCTGGGTGTATTGGCCGATCTTCGTGGGTTTCGTGGCGATGTCGCTGCGCGAGGCACAGTGGATCTGGCGCCGCTGGCGGCATGGCGACGCGCCGAACACCCAGCAGGTCGTGGCGTGAGCCGCGCGGGGGGAAGGCGTGGCGTGAGCCGCGCGGGGGGAAGGCGTGGCGTGAGTTGCGCGGAAAGGCGTGGCGTTAGCTGCGCGGCAAGGCGCGGCCTGAGCCGTGCTGGTAGCGAAGCATGACCGCGGCCATCCTGCTGCTGGGCTTCTTCGGCCTGCTGGCGCTGGGCTTCCCGGTCGCCATCGCGCTGGCGGGCTCCGGCATCGTCTTCGCCTTTATCGACGGCACTATTCCTATGCTGGCCATCGTGCACCGCATGGCGTCGGGGGTGGATTCCTTCCCCCTGCTCTGCGTGCCGTTCTTCATCATGGCCGGGTTGCTGATGAACACCTCCGGCATCACCGAGCGCATCTACGATTTCGCGGTGGCGGCGGTGGGCTGGATGCGGGGCGGGCTGGCGCAGGTCAACGTCATTGGCTCCGTCATCTTCGCCGGCATGTCGGGCACCGCGGTGGGCGATGCGGCGGGGCTCGGCACCATCGAGGTCCGCGCCATGAAGGCGCATGGCTACGACCCGAAATTCGCCGTCGGCATCACCGCGGCGAGCTCTATGCTGGGGCCGCTGCTGCCGCCTTCGCTGCCGCTGGTGATCTACGGCGTCTCCGCCAATGCCAGCATCGGCCAGCTTTTCGCCGCCGGCATCGTGCCGGGGCTGCTGCTGGCGGCGTCGTTGATGGGGATGGTGTATTACTACGCCCGGGTGCGCGGCTACGGCGCGGACGCGAAGTTCCGCGTCTCCGAGATGTTCCGCACCTTCTTCCGCGGCGCACTGCCGCTGCTCACCCCGGTGATCATCATCGGCGGCATGCGGATGGGCGCCTTCACCCCCACCGAGGGCGCCATCTGCGCCGTCGCCTGGGCATTGATCCTGGGGCTGCTGGTGTTTCGCACCCTGGGCTGGCGGGCGCTGGCCAAGGTGAGCTTCGAGACGGTGGAGATCACCGCCACCATCCTGATCATCGTCGCCGGCTCCGAGATCTTCGGCTGGCTGCTGACCACCACCCGCGCCTCGGAACTGGTGGTCGGCTGGGTGCTGGCGCTGACGACCGAGAAGTGGCTGATCCTGCTGCTGGCCAACATCTTCCTACTACTGGTCGGGTTGGCCATCGAGCCGCTGCCGGCCATCCTGATCCTGACGCCGATCATGCTGCCGATCATGGAGACGATCGGCGTGGACCCGGTGCATTTCGGCCTGATCATGGTGCTGAACCTGTGCATCGGGCTGCTGACGCCGCCGGTGGGCATCGTGCTGTTCATCCTGGCCCGGGTGGGCAACATCAGCTTCGAGGATGCGGCGCGCGGGGTGTGGCCGTTCATGATCCCGTTGGTGGGGGTGCTGATGCTGTGCACCTACGTGCCGGAGATCGTCATGTGGCTGCCGGTGTTGTGGTATCGCTAGCCACCCGGCAGTTCATCGCCCACTGCACCCCGAACCGGTCGGTGAAATTGCCGTAGCTGTCGCCCCAGAATTGCTTCGCGAAGGGCACCATCACGCGGCCGCCTTCCGCCATCCGCTCGAACAGCGCGGCGCCTGCCCCCGCATCCGCCGGTTCAATCAGCAGCGCCACCCCCTTCATCGGCTCGGCATCCGGCGTGTCGGAGGCGTAGAACAAGGCCGTCTCCCCGCCGAAGCGGCAATGCAGAATCTTCTCGCCCCAATCCGCACCGGCGCGCTCCGCCGCCGGCGAGCCGGCGTAGCGCATCACCTCGCTCGTCTCGCCCAGCCCGCAGGCCTGGTAGAAGGCCTGCGCCTCCTCGCATTGGCCTTTGAAATACAAATACGGAGTCACGATCATCCGGCGCCCTCCCTGGCGTGCAATCCTTCGTCACAGACAGTCATCAAACTTCCGGGACGGGGACATGGTTTTCGCGTAACCTGAGCAGATGTCTGCCTTGCCTGCCACCCACCACCGACGCTCCCTCGCACTGTTGGCGCCGTTCCTCCTGACCGCGTGCGGGGACAGGCTGGCGCTTGCCTCCGGCATCGCCTTGCCCGGCCGGCTGGCCACGGCCGAGCCCGCCCCCGCGGCGTGGCCGGCACCGGATTGGTGGCGCGGCTTCGGCTCCACCGAGCTCGACGCGCTGATGGCCGCCGCCATCGTCAACAATTTCGACATTCGCGCCGCCGAGGCGCGGGTCCGCCAGGCTGACGCCAACCTGCGCATCGTCGGCCAGGCGCTGCTGCCCACCGGCAACCTCAACGCCCAGGCGACGCGCAGCCAGACGCCGCTGTCCACCGCCACCGGCGTCAACACCGTCAACCGCGGCAGCCCGCGCTTCGTCCAGCGCGAGATCTTCCAGTCCAACCTCCAGGCCAGCTACGAGGTCGATTTCTGGGGCCGCAACCGGGCCGCGACCGAGGCGGCGCGGCAGCAAGCCGATGCCAACCGCTTCGACGTCGGCACCGTGCGCATCACCACCGAGGCGTCGGTCGCCAACACCTATTTCGCCATTCTCGCCGCGCGCGAGCAGCTGGAGATCCAGCAGCAGAACCTGGCCGCCGCCGAACGCATCCTGACCCTGCTGAACCAACGGCTGGAGGTCGGCACCGGCACCGGGCTCGATATCGCGCAGCAGCAGACGCTGGTGCAGCAGCAGCGCGCCCAGATCCCTCCTCTGCGGCAAAGCATCGACCAGAACATCTATTCGCTCGGCACGCTGACCGGGCAGGTGCCGGAGAACGTCGCGCGGCCGACCATGCCGCTGGCGGCGTTGCGGCTGCCTGTGGTCACGCCTGGGCTGCCGGCAGAAATCATCGTTCGCCGCCCCGATGTCTGGCAGGCGGAGGCGACGCTCGCCTCGGCGCAGGCCAGCATCGAAAGCGCGCGCGCCGCGCTGCTGCCGACGGTTACGCTGACCACCACCGGCGGCTTCCAGAATCTGGTGCTGGAAAACCTGCTGCGGCCAGGTTCGGTGCTGTACTCTCTGGCGGCCGGCATCACCCAACCCATCTTCCAGATCGGCCAGCTTCGCGCCCGGGTGCGGCTGAGCGAAGCCCAGGCGCAGGAGCTGCTGGAGAATTACCGCGCCGCGATCGTGCAGGCGCTGGTGGAGGTGGAGCAGGCCATCGTGGCGTTGCGCGACACGACCGACCAGGAAGGACTACAGGCGGCGGCAACCCGCAGCGCCGAGCGCGCTTACGCGATCAGCGAGACACAGTTGCGCGCCGGCACCATCGACCTGATCACCCTGCTCAACACCCAGCTAACCCTGTTCAACACCCGCAATTCCCTGGTGCAGGTCCGGCTCGCGAAGTATCAGGCCGCCGTCGGCCTGTTCCGCGCTCTGGGCGGCGGCTGGACCTGAGGGAGCATTCGACATGCCCGATACGTCATTCCCGCTCGATCCACGCCTGCCGGCGGTCACCACCTGGCCGCGCCGCAGTCGCACTTGGCTGTGGTGGCTGCTGATCATCCTGGCACTCGGCGGCGGGGCCGCCTGGTGGTTCTGGCCACAGATC
>CAXTJY010000044.1:2057-3150 GCA_964244395.1 uncultured Rhodovarius sp. | reverse complement strand
GTCATTCCCCATCGACCCCCGGCTGCAACTGCCGCCGCAGGAGACGCGGCCGCGCCGGCGGCGGGCCTGGGCCTGGTGGCTGCTGGTCATCCTGGCGCTGGGCGGCGGCGGGGCCTGGTGGTTCTGGCCGCAAATTCAGGCGCGCATCAGCGGCACCCCGGCGACGGCGACGGCGGCGCCGGGTGGGCGCGGTGGCCGCGGCTTCGGCGGGCCGGTGCCGGTGACGGTGGCGGCCGCCGGGCGACGCGACATCCCGCTGCTGCTGGACGCGTTGGGCACGGTGCAGGCCTTCAATTCCATCACCATCCGCAGCCAGGTCGATGGCATCCTGGTCGAGATCGCCTTCACCGAGGGGCAGGAGGTGCGCGCCGGGGACGTGCTGGCCCGCATCGACCCGCGCACCTACAACGCTGCCCTGGCGCAGGCGGTGGCCAAGCGGCAACAGGATGAGGCCATCCTGGCCAATGCGCGGCTCGATTTGCAGCGCTATGTCGATCTGGCGCGCAGCAACGGCGCCTCACGGCAGCAGCTCGACACGCAGCGCGCCCTGGTGGCGCAGAACGAGGCGCAGCTGGCGGTGGATGATGCGGCCATCGCCTCGGCGCGGACGCAGGTGGATTTCACCACCATCCGTTCGCCGGTAGATGGCCGGGTGGGCATCCGCCTGGTGGACCAGGGCAATCTGGTGCGCGGCGGCGACACCGCCGGCATCGTGTTGGTCAACCAGGTGACGCCGATCTCGGTGAACTTCACCCTGCCGCAGCAGGAGCTTCAGCGCGTGCTGGTCGCGATGCGGCAAGGCGCGTTGCCGGTGAATGTCATGGCGCCGGACGGCACGGTGCGCGCCACCGGCACGCTGCTGACGCCGGACAATCAGGTGGACCAGACGACCGGCACGATCCGGCTGAAGGCGACCTTCGCCAATGCGGACCGGATGCTGTGGCCAGGCAGCTTCGTGAACGTGCGGATGCAGACGGGCACCGAGAGCCAGGCGCTGACCGTTCCCGTGGTGGCAATCCAGCGCGGGCCGGACGGCCCTTTCACCTTCGTGCTGAAGGACGACAACACGGTGGAACAGCGGCCGCTGACGCTT
>CAXTJY010000044.1:0-2047 GCA_964244395.1 uncultured Rhodovarius sp. | reverse complement strand
ACGGCGACGGATGCGGTGGTGACGCGCGGGCTGCGCGAGGGCGAGCGGGTGGTGACCTCGGGCGGGCTGCGGCTGAATGCGGGCGCCACGGTGGTGGTGTCGGACCCCGTGCGCGGCAGCGCCGAGCCGCCGGTGCGGCCGCGCGGCGCGCGCGGCGGCAGGCCGGGGCAACGGCCAGAAGGTGGCGCGCCGGGCGCGGGCCAGAATGGCGGACCAGCGCAGCCCCCTGGCGCCAATCAGGGCGGTGGGCAGGGTAGCAATTCGAGCGCACCCCAACCCGGCCCCCAGGGCGGTCGCCCAGGCAGCGGTCCATCGGGGCGCGAAGGCGGAGGCCAGAGTGATGGCCAGGCGCCCGGCCCCGGAGGCGGCCGACCAGGTGGGCGCGACGGTGGCCCCGCGGCGGGCCGCGATGGCGGGCCAGGTGACAATCAGGCGGGTGGCCAAGGAGGCGGCCGGCCCGGTGGCCCTGGCGTAGCGCGCGACGGCGGTTCAGGCGATACCCAATGGGGCGGCCCGGGAGTGGCCCGCCCCGCCGGTCGTGACGGGGGTGCGGGGCGCGGCCCCGGCGTCGGCGGCGCGTCAGGTCCGCCGCCCGCCAACCCCTCCGGCCCGGCACCTGCCGCGGCCCCCGGCGGCCCGGCGGCCACGCCCTCGCCTTGAACGTCTCGGCGCCTTTCATCGCGCGACCCGTCGCCACCACCTTGCTCGCGGTGGCGGTGCTGCTGGGCGGAATCTTCGGCTATTTCAAGCTGCCGGTCTCCGCCTTGCCGGAGGTCGATTTCCCGACCATCGAGGTCAGCACCCAGCTGCCCGGCGCCTCGCCAGAGACGGTGGCGGTGCAGATCACCGCGTCGCTGGAACGGCAACTGGCGCAGATCGCCGGGCTCACCTCGGTGCTGTCGGTCAGCGGGCCGGGCATTTCGCGCATCACCCTGCAATTCAACCTGGGCCGCAACATCGACGACGCTGCGCAGGATGTGCAGGCGGCGATCAACGCCGCACGCGGCACGCTGCCGCAGAACCTGCCCTACCCGCCGGTGTATGCGAAGGTGAACCCGGCCGACCCGCCCATCATGACTTTGGCGCTCACCTCGGAAACGCTGCCGATCCATCGCCTGTCCGACGCCGCCGATACATTGTTGGCGCAACGGCTGAGCCAGGTGACCGGGGTGGGACGCGTCGCCGTGCAGGGCAACATGCGGCCCGCCATCCGCATTCAGGCCGATCCACGGCGGCTCGCTTCCTACGGCCTGTCGCTGGAGGACATCCGCTCCACCGTCGTCGGCGCCAACCAGGCTGGGCCGAAGGGGGCGCTGGACGGGCCACGCCAGGCCTCCTCGGTGATGGCGAACGACCAGATCGGCACGCCGGAGGGCTTCGCCAATCTGGTCATCGCCTACCGCGCCGGCGCGCCGGTACGGGTCTCCGATGTCGGAAATGTGGTGGACGGGCTGGAGAACGTGCTCAACGCCGCCTGGTACAACGGCCAGCGCGCCGTGCTGCTCGACATCCAGCGCCAGCCCGGCGCCAACATCGTGCAGACGGTGGACCGGGTGCGACAGCAGCTGGAGACGCTGCAGGGCGCGCTGAGCGCCGGCATCACCCTGCATATCGTGGCCGACCGCACCGAGACCATCCGCGCCTCGGTGGCCGAGGTGGAGTTCACACTGGTGCTGTCGGTGGTGCTGGTGGTGGCGGTGATCTTCCTGTTCCTGCGCACCGGACGGGCCACCTTGGTGCCCGCCGTCGCCCTGCCGCTGTCCATCATCGGCACCTTCGGCATCATGTCGCTGTGTGGCTTCTCGCTGGACAACCTGTCGCTGATGGCGCTGGTCATCGCGACCGGCTTCGTCGTGGACGACGCCATCGTCATGATCGAGAACATCGTTCGCCTGATCGAAGAAGGGGAGCGGCCGCTGGTTGCCGCCTTCAAGGGTGCGGCGCAGATCGGCTTCACCGTGGTGTCGCTGACGGTGTCGCTCATCGCCGTGTTCATCCCGCTGCTGTTCATGGCCGACGTGGTGGGGCGGCTGTTCCAGGAATTCGC
>CAXTJY010000043.1:12285-12771 GCA_964244395.1 uncultured Rhodovarius sp. | reverse complement strand
CAACATCGACCTGCCGCAGCCGCTGGTGCGGCGCCGCCATCGGGTGACGGTGGCGGAGCGGCTGGACAACACCGGCAAGGTATTGCTGCCGCTGGACGAGAAGGCAGTGGCGGATGCCGTGCGCTTCCTGCACGACGAGGGCATGCAGTCGCTGGCGATCGGCTTCCTGCATGGCTTCGTGAACCCTGCGCACGAGCGGCGGGCTGCGGAGATCGCGGCGTCGATCTGGCCGGAGGTGCGGATTTCTCTGGCCAGCGAGGTGTCGCCCGAGATGCGGGAATGGGAGCGTTTCTCGACCACGGTCGCCAACGCCTATGTCCAGCCGCTGATGGCTGGCTACCTGGCGCGGCTGCGGGCCGGGCTGGACGCGATGGGCATGACGGTGCCGGTGTTCATGATGCTGTCGGGCGGCGGGCTGACCGGCCTCGACACGGCGGCGAAGTTCCCGATCCGGCTGGTGGAGAGCGGGCCGGCGGGCGGTGCCAT
>CAXTJY010000043.1:0-12275 GCA_964244395.1 uncultured Rhodovarius sp. | reverse complement strand
TCTCCTTCGACATGGGCGGCACGACCGCCAAGATCTGCCTGATCGACGATTACCAGCCGCAGGCCAGCCGCACCTTCGAGGTCGCCCGGGTCGGCCGTTTCAAGAAGGGCTCCGGCCTGCCGCTGCGCATTCCGGTGATCGAGATGGTGGAGATCGGCGCCGGCGGCGGGTCGCTGGCGCATGTGGATGGGCTGGGGCGCATCCAGGTGGGGCCGGAGAGCGCGGGGGCGATGCCGGGGCCGGCCTGCTATGGGCGGGGGGGCGAGAAGCCGGCGGTGACCGACGCGAACCTGCTGCTGGGGCGCTACGACCCCACAAATTTCGCCGGCGGCGCGCTGAGCCTGTATCCGGCGCCGGCCGAGACCGCGATGCTGTCGGCCGTGGGCGGACCAATGGGGCTGGATGCGCCGATGGCCGCGCTGGGCGTGGTCGAGATGGTGGATGAGAACATGGCCAACGCCGCGCGCGTGCATGCCATCGAGAGCGCCAAGACCTATGAGGGCCGCACCATCGTGGCCTTCGGCGGCGGCGGGCCGGTGCATGGCTATCGAGTGGCCGAGAAGATTGGCGTAACGCGGATGCTGGTTCCGTCGGGCGCCGGGGTGGGCAGCGCCATCGGCTTCCTGCGCGCGCCTGTGGCCTATGAGGTGGTGCGCAGCCTGTACCAGCGCTTCGCAAGCTTCGACGTGGCGGGGGTGAATGCGCTGCTGGCGGATATGAGCGCGGAGGCGACGGAAGTGGTGGGCCGCGGGAGCTTCGGCGCGCCGACGACCGAAACGCGCACGGCCTATATGCGCTATGTCGGCCAGGGGCATGAGATCGCGGTGGCGATGCCGGGGGGGCCTTTGGGGGTAGAGGACGTGGCGGCCATTCGCGCCGCCTACGATGCGGAATACGCGCGCTTCTACGACCGCCCGGTGCCCGGCAGCGACGTGGAGGTGATGAGCTTCGCGGTGGTAGTGAGCACGGTGATCGATGCGGTGGAGCCGGTGGCGGAACCGGCCGAGGCGCCGGCGCCGAAGCCGCTGCGACACCAGTCGGTGCGGGACACGGCGACGGGCGCGGTGGCGGATTGGGCGGTGTATGATCGTCCGGCCATGGCGCCGGGGTGCCGCGTGGCGGGTCCATGCATCGTGGCGGAGGATGAGACGAGCACGCTGGTGGGGCCGGGATGGTCGTGCCGGGTGGATGGGCTGGGGTATTTGGAGCTGGTGCAGGGCGCTGAAGGCACTTGAAGCACACCTCCCGAATGTGTAAATGCTTTGTCCTCTTCTACACACAAGCTAGGGCATGCGCACTAATATCGAAATCGATGATCGTTTGATGGCCGAGGCTATGGCTGCGACCGGACTGCGGACCAAGCGGGAAACCGTGGAGACCGCGCTGCGGCTGCTGGCGCGCCGCAAGCGGCAAGCCTCGGCGCTGGACCTGTTCGGGCAGGTCGAGTGGGAAGGCGACCTGGATGCGGAACGCCGCGACATGCCGGAACCACGTTGATAGGCGTGTTCGTCGACAGTTCGGTCTGGATCGATCACCTGCGCGGCAGTCGGACGTCTCAAACCCTGACCCTCCGCGGGTTGCTGACGACGCTCGACCCCAACAGCCCTGAGGAGGAGCCCGCATCCGTCATTGTCGGCGACCTTGTATTGATGGAGGTCCTGCGCGGCATCGTGGATGAAACCGCGCTGACCCGAACGCGGAGGGTATTGCTGAGCTTCCCTCAAGTGACTTTAGCCGGGACCGAAGCCGCGCTCGATGCAGCGAAACATTACCGAACGCTACGGCGCCTGGGCGTCACGGTGCGAAAGTCCGTGGATTTCCTGATCGCCACCTGGTGCATCGCGCGCGACGTGCCCCTGTTGCACAACGACCGGGACTTTGAGCCATTCGAGCGCCACCTCGGGCTCAGAGCCCTTCATCCTTCCGAGCAGGGTTGAGGGCATCGCAGCATGGCGGCCCAAATGACCAGGCCGACGACGAACGAGCGACGTGTCCGCCGCAGCCGAGATGGTCTACGGCCCATCGGCCCTTGGGCCTGGTGTCGTGTAGCATCGGGCCTGATCCAAAGGGATTGGCTGGCACAATATGGAAACCGCAATAATGAATGAAGCACTCGCCAAAATCCAGCGCCAGATCCAGTGGAACCGCCTCATCGCGGTAGTCGAGGAGCAGGCGCAGGTGATGATCCGCACCGCCTTCTCCACCACCGTGCGCGAAGCCGGTGATCTCTCCGCGGGTGTCTTCGACCTGCAGGGCCGCATGCTGGCCCAGGCCGTCACCGGCACCCCCGGCCACGTCAATTCCATGATGGAATCCGTGGGCCATTTCCTGGCGAAGTTTCCGGCCGAAGGCATGCGCCCGGGCGACCACTACATCACCAACGACCCCTGGCTCGGCACCGGCCACCTGCACGACCTTACCGTCGTCTCGCCCGCCTTCCACCGCGGTCGCATCGTTGGGCTGTTCGCCAACACCGCGCATATCATCGACATCGGCGGGCTGGGCATGGGGCCGGAAGGCCGCAGCGTGTTCGAGGAAGGCCTCTACATCCCCATTGTGAAATGCTTCGACCAGGGCGCGCCGAACGAGACCTTTTTTGACTTCCTGCGGGTCGGCAGTCGCACGCCGGTCGAGCTTGAGGGCGACGTCTATTCCCTGTGCGCCTGCAATGACGCCGGCGCGCGGCGCCTGGCCGAGATGCTGGACGAATACGCGCTGGACGGGCTGGACGACCTCGCCGCCTATATCTTCGACGCCTCGCTCAGCGCCACGCAGGCCGCCATCAACGCCCTGCCCGCCGGCACCTACAACAACTCCATCAAGTCGGATGGCTACGAGTCCGAGGTCACCATGCACGCGGCGCTGACCGTCGCGCGCGATGAAATCGTCGTCGATTTTGCGGGGACTTCCGGGCTGTCCAGCCGCGGCATCAACGTGCCGCCGGCCTATTGCCGCGCCTATGCCAGCTTCGGCATCAAGGTGGTGGTGGCGCCGGATATTCCAAACAACTGGGCCAGCCTGGCGCCCTTCCGCATGGTGATTCCGGAAGGGTGCATCCTGAACGCGCCGCGGCCCTACCCTGTCAGCGTTCGGCACATCGTGGGCCAGCTCCTGCCCGACCTCGTCATGGGCTGCCTGGGCCAGGCCGTGCCCGGCCGGGTCGCCGCCGAGGGCAGCTCGGCGCTGTGGAATCCCCCGTTACGGGGCGGCAGCCAGGTTTCTGGCCAGGAGGCGGAGGTGGAGGATTTCGAGATCATCACCTTCAACTCCGGCGGCACCGGCGCCCGCCCGACCAAGGACGGGCTGGACGGCACCGCCTTCCCCTCCGGCGTGCGCACCATGAGCGTGGAGGCCACCGAGAACGTCGCGCCCATCATCTTTTGGCAGAAGGAGCTGCGGCCGGACTCCGCCGGGCCAGGGAAGACCCGCGGCGGCTTCGGTCAGATCATGGAGATCGGCACCAAGGGCGACGCAGAGTTTGCCGTCAACGCGATCTTCGACCGGGTGGCGAACGCGCCGAAGGGCCGCTTTGGCGGCGGCGACGGCGCGGCGGGGCGGGTGGGGCTGGACGACGCCAACGGCACGCCGCTGCGCACCAAGGGATTCCAGGTTATCCCCAAGGGCCGGCATTTGCTGCTGCATCTGCCCGGCGGCGGCGGTATGGGCGACGCGGCGGAGCGTGACCCGGCGCTGGTGCAACGTGACCGCGAGGATGGGTTGATCACGTGAAGCACGCCCTCATCGTCGGCGCCGGCGCCGGCCTCTCCGCCTCGCTGGCGCGAAAGCTTTTCGCCCTTGGTTGGCAGGTTGCCCTGGCGGCGCGCGATGCCGGCAAGCTGGACGCGCTGGCGACCGAGACCGGCGCCACCATCCACGCCTGCGACAGCGCTGACCCCGCTCAGGTCGAGGCGCTGTTCACCGCCCTGCCCGCCCCCGAGCTGGTCGTCTACAACCCCAGCTTCCGAACCCGCGGCCCCATCGCCACGCTGGACCCTGCCTTGGTGCGCCGCGCGTTGGAGGTTTGCGCGTTCGGCGCGTTCCTGGTGGCGCAGCAGGCGGCGCGGCGCATGCTGGAGGCGGGGCATGGTACCATCCTGCTCACCGGCGCCTCCGCCGGGGTGAAGGGGTTTGCGGAGAGCGCGCCCTTCGCCATGGGCAAGTTCGCGCTGCGCGGGCTGGGCGAGAGCCTGTCACGCGAGCTGCATCCGAAAAATATTCATGTCTGCCATTTCACCATCGATGGCGGCATTGCCTCGGCCACGCGGGCGCAAGGGAACGATACCCTGCTCGACCCGGATGCCATCGCCGACAGCTACCTTCACGTGCTGGCGCAGCCGCGCACGGCCTGGAGCAGCGAGATGGCCATCAGGCCCTGGGGGGAGAAGTTCTAGAACGCCGCCGGCATCCGCAGCCCCAGCTCCGCGATCAGCGCCGCGAAGCACGGCCGGCGCCAGCCGCCGCAGCAACCCGCCGTCCATCATGCCCCGCGCCGCATTGCGCCACGCGGCGAGCCAGGAGGTCGGTACCGTCATGGCCAGGGAGGTGCCCATCGCCACCTGCACCCGCACCTCCTCATCCCCCCGGCAGCGGCAGCCCAACCATTGCCGGCAGCAGCACCAGCCCCACGCCGATGCCGAACAGCCCGCCAGCATCCCACCCGGCGCACCGGCGCAGACCAGCCCGAGCGCCAGCCCTACCGTCACCCCGCGCGCGCCCGTGCGACCAGTTCCGGCTCGCGGGCGATTACCTTGAGGTAGGACCACACCGCCACATCCGGCGTGCGGCGCCCCTGCTCCCAATCCCGCAGCGTGCTGAGCGGGATACCGAAGCGGCGCGAGAACGCCACCTGGGTCAGGCCAAGCCGGTGGCGGATCGCGGCGACGAGGCCCACGGCCATCTCGGTGCGGTTGAGGATGGGGGCGGCGTCCGGGTTCTCACGCACCTGGCGCTCGATATCCTCGTCGGTCATCGCATCCAGCCGCGCCCAGTCCACCTCGGCCAATGCCGCGCGCTCCATCTCGTCGGTTACGACGACGAACTTACCTGCCATATCCGCTGCTCCTTCGCGCTCGCCTTGCGGACCGAAATGATTCTAACGCTCTCGCCCCTCTGCGTGTGCACGCATACGAAGAGTCGCTCGCCGACGAACCCGTAGCTCAGCAAGCGTAGCTCGGCGGTGTGACGCGTGTCGGGCACCGTGCGAACCGCCAAGCGGATGATGCGTGCACCCAGCAGAAGCGAAAATCCATGCTTCGCCCGGTTTCCCGCATCCTTGGCCGGATCGAATTCGTCTCCACAGTCAGGGTACTACGGCATTGCCGCAGTCACTAACCCCCAGGCCATCCGCGCGCTCGTTACCGCCAGGAACACCGCGAACACCCGCTTCAGCAGCAGCGGCGGGATGGTATGCGCCAACCGCACGCCCCATGGCGTCGCCACGATCGACGCCGGCGCGATCAGCGCGAAGCCCACCAGGCTCACCCATCCCGCCGAGAAAGGCGGCCGCCCCGGCTCGCCGATCCCTGCCAGCACCAGCCCCAGCGTCGCCGGCACCGCGATGATGAGGCCGAACGCCGAGGAGGTCGCCACCGCTGAGCGGATTGGGGCGCCGAACATACTCAGCACCGGTACCCCCAGCGTGCCGCCACCTATCCCCATCACCGCCGAGAACGCGCCGATGCCGCCGCCGATCCCCACTCGCGCCGCACCGCCCGGCATGCTCTCCCGCACCCGCCAATCCAGCCCTGAGAAACCCATATTCACCGCCACCACCAGGGCCACGGCGGCGAAGATCCCGCTCAGCACCGGCCCCTTCAGCACCACCGCCAGCCAAGTGCCCAGCAGCGCGCCCACGAACATCGGCACCGCCAACGAGCGCAGCAGCGGCACGTCCATCGTCCCCCGGGCAAAGTGCTTGCGTGCCGAGATGATGGAGGTCGGGATGATCGTCGCCAGCGAGGTCGCCACCGCCACCTTCATCTGCGTCGCCTCCGGCACGCCGAACCACGGCAGCACGTGGAACAGCACCGGCACGATGACGATACCGCCGCCCACGCCCAGCAGCCCGGCCAGCAGGCCGGAGAACAGGCCGGTCGCGGCCATCGCCGCGGCCAGCGCCAGCAGCCAGGAGGTGTGGAGCATCGGCGTCATAGCATGCCCGCGTGACATCGCCCCGCGTCCGGCGCAAGGGACCTTGGGGCCTAATCCCGCAGCGGTCGCTCGATATGCCGAGCTGCCGCGATTGGTGCCACGAGCCGCCCGGGCTACCCTCGGGCCACACCGCGCGAAGGCCCTGCCGCTGAACCTGATCACCGATCCGCTGTTCTACGCGGTCGCCATTCCCACCGTGCTGCTCGCCGCCATCGGCAAGGGCGGGTTCGCGGGCGCCACCTCCAACATCCTGGTGCCGGTCATGGCGCTGGTCATCGCGGTGCCCCAGGCCGCAGGCATCGCCCTGGTGCTGCTCTGCGCCATGGACCTTTCCGGCCTGCGCGCCTGGTGGGGCAAGTGGGACAAGCGGGAGATGGCGCTGCTGCTGCCGGCCGGGCTGGTCGGCGTGGCGCTGGGGGCGGCGCTGTTCGGCTGGATGCCACCTGATGTGGTGGAGGGGGTGCTGGGCGTCATCACGCTGGCCTTCCTGGCATTCCGCTTCTGGCAGGGGCGGCGGGGGCCGCCGCCGCCGCAGCCGTTTTCGGTCACCAAGGGCGCCGCCTGCGCGGTCACCGCCGGCGTCACCAGCACCCTGGCCCATGCCGGAGGCCCTCCCTTGCAGATCTACCTGCTGGCACGCGGGCTGGACCGGGAGCATTTCGCCGCCACCAACGTGGTTTTCTTCGGCCTCATCAACTACGCCAAGCTGGTGCCTTATGGCTGGATGGGCTTGCTGGACCTGACCAATCTCGGCACCGCCCTGGTGCTCCTGCCGCTCTGCCCGCTGGGCGTCTATCTCGGAATTGGGTTGCAGCGCAGGATGCCGGAGGCGCTGTTCTATCGCATCATCACCGTGGCGCTGCTGCTGTCCGGGCTGAAACTGGTGTGGGATGGGTTCGTGGGATGAATGATCGGATTTTGGGCGTCCTCGGCGGCATGGGGCCTTTGGCCAGCGCCGAATTCATACGCAGCCTGACACTGCAGACCCCCGCCACCCGCGACCAGGATCACATTCCCACCATCCTGGTCAGCGACGGCCGCGTGCCCGACCGTACCGCCGCGCGCCAGGGTCGTGGACCGGACCCACTGCCGGCGCTGCTCCGCGGCATCCGTATTCTCGAGGCCGCCGGCTGCGGTGCCATCGCCATCCCCTGCAACACCGCGCATGGCTGGTTCGACGGTATGGCCGCGGCCACCGCGCTTCCCATCCTGCACATCGTCGATGCCGCCGCGGCCGATCTGCGCGCGCAGATCGTCGCCGGCGGGCGCATCGGCCTGATGGGCACCGCCGCCACCATGGCGATGCGCCTCTACGAGGATCGTCTTACCGGTTATGAGGTCATCGCCCCGAGCGCCGAGGAACAGGCTGACCTTGTCACCCCCGGCATCGAACTGGTGAAGGCCAATGACGAGGCCGCCTCCTACGCACCGCTGGCCGAGATGGCCGCTCGCCTGCATGCCCGTGGCGCGCGAGCGGTGGTGCTGGGCTGTACCGAGATTCCGCTCGGCATCGCCGCGGGCCCGACCTTGCCGTTCCCGGTGGTCGACACCGTCGCTGCCCTCGCCCGCGCCGCCATTCGCTGGGCCCGGCCATGAATGCGGGCGAGGCTCGCCATGGCCGCGCGCCAAGAACCGGTGCCGCAATGCAGTGCGCCATGGCTGCCGATGTCGCCGCTTGGGAAGGCCGCGCTCCCGACGACCTGGCTGCCCGAGGGCCGAGCCATCAGCGCGGACGAAGCGAACCTCACCGCCGCGCAGCCGTGATCGAAATGACCTTACCGCAGCAGGCCGCCCCATGATCGCCGACGAAGCCGCACTCGAAGACCTGCTCAGCCGCCCCGACGAAGCACTGCGCGCCGACCTCGCCGCCGCGCCCGGCGACATTCTGGTGCTCGGCGCCGCCGGCAAGATGGGCCCAACCCTCTGCCGCGCCGCCAGGCGGGCCGACCCCGGCCGCCGCGTCATCGCCGTCGCGCGCTGGAGCGAGCCCGGCCTGCGCGAGCGCATGGCCAGCTGGGGCATCGAAACGCTGACCGCCGAGCTGACGGACCGCGTTGCCCTGGCCGCCCTGCCGGACGCTCCCAACCTGGTCTTCCTCGCCGCCCGCAAATTCGGCAGCACCGGCGCCGAGGACCAGACCTGGGCGATGAACGTGCTGCTGCCGGCCATGGTGGCGGAGCGCTGGCCGAAGGCGCGGCACGTCTTCCTCAGCTCCGGCAATGTGCTGCCCTTGGTGCCGGTTCTGTCGGGCGGGGCGGACGAGGCCACCCCCCCGGCCCCGGTCGGCGAGTACGCCGCCTCCGTGCTGGGGCGCGAGCGGGTCTATCAGCATGCGGGGCGGACGCGCGGCACGCCCAGCTTCGGGATTCGGCTGAACTACGCCATCGATTTGCGCTACGGCGTGCTGCACGATCTGGCGGTGAAGATCGCCGCCGGCACGGCCATTCCGCTGGCCATGGGGCATGCCAATGTCATCTGGCAGGGCGACGCGAATGCCTGGGCGCTGCGAGCGCTTCGGGCGGCCTCCGCCGAATGCCCCATCCTGAATGTCACGGGGCCGGAGACGGTGTCGATCCGCTGGCTCGCCACGCAGCTCGCGACCCGGCTGGGCCGCGCCCCGGTCTTCACCGGTGAGGAGGCGCCCGCCGCGCTGCTCTCCAACGCCGCCCGCGCCTTCGCGCAGTTCGGCTACCCACAGGTGCCGCTGCTGACCATGATCGATTGGGTGGCCGACTGGGTCGGGCGTGGCGGCCGCTCGCTGGGCAAGGCCACCAAATTCGAAGTCCGGGACGGGCGGTTCTGATGCGTTGGCAGGACTGGCCGACCGGGATGGTCGAACGGTTGCGTGCCGGGCTGTGCATCCCCGCCCACCCGCTGGCTTTGCGGCCTGACCGCACGCTGGACCGGATGAGGCAGCGGGCGCTGTCCCGTTACTATCTGGCCGCGGGCGCGGGGGGGCTGGCGGTGGGCGTCCACACCACGCAGTTCGCCATCCGCGAGGTGGGGCTGCACGCCCCGGTGATGGAGATCGCCGCCGCCGCGGCGCCGCCCGGCACGGTGCTGGTGGCCGGCGCCGTGGGGCGGACCGAACAGGCGGTGCGCGAGGCCCGGCTCGCCCGGGCCTGCGGCTACCATGCCGTGTTGCTCTCGCTGGCTGCATGGCGCGGGGCGTCGGATGACGAGATGATAGAGCACTGCGAGGCGGTGGCGAGGGAGATGCCGCTGTTCGGCTTCTACCTGCAGCCGGCAGTGGGCGGGGTGCGCCTGGGCGTCGATTTCTGGCGGCGCTTCTCCGCCATCGAGAACGTCATCGCCATCAAGATGGCGCCCTTCAACCGCTACGCCACGCTGGATGTGCTGCGCGGCGTGCTGGAGTCCGGCGCGCAGGACCGCATTGCGCTTTACACGGGAAACGACGACCACATCGTGGCCGACTTGTTGACCCCCTTCACCCTCAGTCATGCCGGCCGACGCACCACGCTGCGCATCCGCGGTGGCCTGCTGGGGCACTGGAGCGTGTGGACCCAGGCGGCGGCGCGCCTGCTCGCCCGCGCACAGGCGGATGAGCCAGGCCTGCTGGGGTTGGACGCAGCCGTCACTGAGATGAACGCCGCCGTCTTCGACGTGGCGAACGACTTCCACGGCGTCATCGCCGGCTGCCACGAAATCCTTCGCCGGCAAGGCCTGCTGGAAGGAGTGTGGTGTCTGGACCCCGCCGAATCGCTCAGCCCTGGCCAGGCCGAGCTGCTGACCGCGGTCACCGATCGTTATCCCGAACTGACGGATGATGGTTTTGTGGCCGAGCACTTACACGGCTGGCTAAGCGATTGATTTCACGCCGCGGCCAGCCGTGTTAAGCTGCTGCAACGCCAACGGGAAAAGCCTCATGCCGTCACGCCGCGCCGCATTCGCGCTCAGCCTCGCCAGCCCAGGGCTGGCGCTTGCCCAGAATGGGGCCTGGCCGGAGCGGCCCATCCGCATCATCGTGCCCTTCCCGCCCGGCGGGTCGAACGACACCGTCGCCCGCATCCTCCAGCCCAGATTGCAGGAACTGCTGGGCAAGCCCGTGATCGTGGACAACCGCGCCGGCGGCTCCGGCTCCGTCGGCTCCTCGGAAACCGCAAGGGCCCAGCCGGATGGCCACACCTGGGTGCTGGCCAACGACACGCTGGCGGCCAATGACACGCTGATGCAATTGCCCTACCGGGCGCCCGACCTCACCGTGTGCAGCCTGCTCGGCACCTGCCCCTATGCGCTGACCATCCACCCCAGCCAGCCCTTCGCCACGCTGGCGCAGTTGGTGGAGGCTGCCAAGGCGTCGCCGGACCGTTTCAGCTACGCCACCACCGGCGTCGGGAGCCTGGCGCACATCGCCTGCGTGCTGCTGCAGCAACGCGGCGGCTTCCACCTGACGCACGTGCCCTATCGCGGCGGCGGTCCGGCCCTGCAGGATGCGCTGGCCGGGCATGTGCCGCTGTTCATGTCCAACATCGTCATCACCATGCCGCACATGCGCGCCGGCGCGCTGAAGCCGCTTGGCGTTTCCAGCGCTGCCGTCAGCCGCTTCCTGCCCGGCGTGCAGCCCTTCGCCGCTCAAGGGTTTCCGGGTTTCGAGGCATTGACCTACTGGATCATGGTGGGGCCCCCAAACATTCCGGCACCCATCACTCAGCGCTTCCAGCAGATTCTGGCGCAGGTGCTGGCGGAGCCGGCGGTGCAGGCCCGCATGGCCGAACAGGGTGCCGACATCGTCGCAGGCACACCGGAGAATTCGCTGGCCTTCCTGAGGGCCGAAATCATCAAATGGGGCCAGGTGATCCGTGAGAACGACATCCGAGCGGATAGCTGAGGGCGGCGTTCACTCCGCCTTGGCCAGCGGCTGAGGTCGTACCTGGTAGCGGTCGCGGAAGCTGAAGGTTTCGCCGCGGAGCTGGTCTTGCAGCATCGCGTCGTCGCCGGCCTGCACGTACTGCATGGTGGCGTCAGCGGCAGCGGCGTCCATGCCCAGGGCGACGAGGGCGTCGCGGCCCATGGTCAGGGCGGAGTGCAGGGTTTCACGCACCTGGCCCGCACCGGCTGCGATGAGGCTGAGCGAGTGCCGCCTGTCGAAGGCGCGCGCCATGATGGGCGTATTCGGCCAGGCTTCGCGCAGCATATCCACGATGCGGTCCGTCACCGCCTGCTGGTCGGTGCAGACGGCGATGAGCTGAACCCGCCCCGCCCCCGCCGCGCGCAGCACGTCCAGCCGGGCGCCGTCGCCATAGTGGACATGGGCGCCGAAGCGACGCGCCGCCTCCACCATCTCGACATCGGTGTCGATGATCGTCAGCCGCACGCCGTGGCCGAGCAATACCTGGGCGACGAGCTGGCCGAAGCGGCCGAAGCCGATGACCAGCACATTGCCGCGGGCGTTGGAATAATCCTCCACCGGTTCCGGCGCCACCGGCTCGGGCGCCAGCAGTGGCGCCAGCCGGGCGACGAAGGGCGTGGTGATCATCGACAGCGTGACCAGCGCGACCAGCAGGCTGGAGTGCTCCGGCGTCATCACCTGCGCGGCCGCGGCGGCGGAGAACAGCACGAAGCCGAACTCGCCGCCCTGGCTCAGCAGCAGCCCGGCGCGAACCGCGGTGCCGTGGTCATGCCCGAACAGCCGTGACAGCCCGTACATGGCGGCGGTCTTGGTGGTGGTGAGGGAGATCGTGGCGATCAGCAGCGACAGCCAATTGTCGCGCACCACGCCGAGATCGACGCTCATCCCCACCGAGAGGAAGAACAGGCCGAGCAACAACCCGCGGAACGGCTCGATATCGGCTTCCAGCTCGTGCCGGTAGCTGGACTCCGCCAGCAGCAGCCCGGCCAGGAAGGCGCCGGCGGCCATCGACAGGCCGGCCAGCGCCATCAGCTCCGCCGCGCCCAGGACCACCAGCAGCGCGGCGGCGGTCATGATCTCGGGCGCGCCGGCACGGGCCAGCAGGCCGAAGAACGGGCTGAGCAGAAAGCGCCCGGCCAGCACCACAACCGCGACCGCACCAACGACCTGGGCCGCCGCCAGCCAGCCCGGCGTGCTGTCGGCCGAGGCAATGGGCGAGAGCAGGCCGATGAGGGCGATCAACGGCACGATCGCC
>CAXTJY010000042.1:251-12863 GCA_964244395.1 uncultured Rhodovarius sp. | reverse complement strand
CTCTACAAGCGCGCCCTCGGAATGTGATCGGTGGCGCAGCGATCCGCTCTCATTCGTCTGATGCCAGCTCTTGGCGGCGCCACCCTGGCGGGCGACCGCCGGGGCTGCCGATACGCGCTGTGGCCGCACGACGGAAAGCCCTCAGGCGTCGAGCAGCGGGATTGGTGCTGCGCCCAGGTCGTTGGGCCCGGGCAGCCCTATTGCGAGACCCACGCGCGCCTGTGCTGGGAGCCGCCAAAAGCCGTGACGGGCATCCCGGCAGGCAGCGGATATGTCCGGGTTCGGCGCGAGCCGCGCAACTCGGAAATCGGCATCGATGGAGCGCCCGTATGAGCAAGATCGACGATACCGTGGACGGGCGGTTGCGAGCGATGGTGACGCAGCGGCCCTTCGCTCTCACGCAGCCCGAGGCGAAGGCGCCGCGGCGCCGGCCGCTGCGGAAGCGCACGACCCCCGCGATGTTCCGGATCCTCTGGAAGGCCAGCGAGCACGGCCAGGTGCGGCGTGCCGGCGGCACGTCGGGCACGAGCGGCAAGGCGATCCACCCCGGCAATGATTTCGACGCCGCCCTGATCGTTGATCGCTGCGTTGCCGCCGGCCTGCTGGCGCCCGGCATCCCGCACAACACCTACGTCCTGACCGGCAGGGGCAAGGCGAAGATCACGAGGGCCCGGCGATGAGTCTCGAACGGGCGCTGGCCGTAGTGTTCGGCTTCCTGGTTGCCGCCGTTTTGGACTTCGTTCTGGCCGGAGGCGTGCGCTGATGTGCATGATCGACGACTGCGACACGCCAACGGTTTACCGGGAAAGCTGGCAGAAGGCGAAGAAGGCCTACCGCTGCGAAGAGTGCCGGCGGGCCATCGAGGCCGGCGAGGCGTACCGGCGCACCTTCATGGTCCAGGACGGAAACCCGGGCACCTACTTCACCTGTCGCCACTGCCAGTCGGCCTGCGTCTGGCTCAGCCGGAACTGCAACGGCTACCTCTTCAGCGCAGTCCTCGAAGACATCGATGAGCACGTCCTGGAGGCCCATGGAGCGTGCCGGATCGGCCTGATGCGCCTCGGTCTCGGCATGCGCCGCCAGTGGCGCCGTTTCGACGGCGCCGGCCTCCTGCCCGTCCAGGCCATCCCACCAACATTCGAGGAGGCCGGCTTCGCGCCGGAGCACGCATGACCGAGGATGAGCAAGCGGCGGACATGGACGCCCGGATGGACGCCATGCAGAACGCCGGCAGGGAGGCCGCACTCGCGGCCGCCGGCGCCTGGGCCCAGGGCTCGCCCAAACAGCCCGACCAATACGACCTGACGGCGTTCGCGACCGGCATGGTGGAGGGCGCCGCCAACTTGGCCGGCTACGCGCTCGGCCGCGGCGACGGCAACCCCGAGACGCTCGAGATCGCCGGGCTGGCCATGCAGGCGGCGGCGTCGACGGAATTCAAAGGAGCCACGATCCGCGGCCTCGCCGATCGCGGCTCCATCCACCCCGACCATAAGGCAATGCAATGAGCGAGACCGAAACCCTTCCGACCTTCGTGGCGCCGGCGGCGCTGTCCGACGTCCTGAACAAGCCCCAGACCTTCGCGGAGCTGATCGCGGAGATCGAGGCTGCCATTGCCGACCAGGTGGTCGACCTCGAGACCGAGCGCGGCCGAAAGGCTATCGCCAGCCTGGCGCGCAAGATCGCCAGCACGAAGGTCGCGATCGACAACTTCGGCAAGACCCTCAACGAAGAGGCCAACGCCCGCATCAAGGCCGTCAACGCAACCCGGAAGGCGGCCGAGACGAAGCTGCAGACCCTGCAGGAGCGCGCCCGCAAGCCCCTCACGGACTGGGAGAACGCTGAGAAGGCCCGGGCCGAGAAGGCCGGCCGGATCATGGACTTCCTGCAGCGCGCCGGGTCCATCCAGGCCGGCGAGCTGGCGTCGGGGATCGAGGCGCGGCACGCAGCGCTCCTGGGCTTCGAGATCGATGACGCGGTCATGCTGGACGACGCTGCGGAGGCGGCGCGGCTGAAGCACGACGCCCTCACGGCGCTCAGGAACGGCGCGGTTGCGGCCGTCAAGGCGGAGGCCGAGGCAGCTGAGCTGGCCGAACTCCGGGCCACCAGGGCGAAGGCGGACCAGATCATCCGCGACCAGGAGGCCGCTACGGCTGCCGAGGCCCAGCGGGTGGCTGAGGCTGCGCGCATCGCCAAGGCCGCGGATGACGCGCGCATCGCGGCCGAGGCCGCGGCGGAGGCAAAGATTGCGGCTGCCGAGGCCCGGGCGGTGGAGGCTGAGCGCAAGGCGGCCGAGCCGCCGGTGGCGCCGGCGCCGGTCTCCGCGCCGTTCCTTGGGATCGGCCGCCCCGCGCCCGCGAGGTCCGCCCCCGCCGGCGATGCTCGCCCCGGCGCCGCCGTTGCGGCGCTCGTCAAGCTGGCCGGCCTGAGCGACGGCACAGCCCGGCGTGTCGTTGGCCTGATCGCCGAGGGCAAGGTGCCGGGCATCACGATGCAGGAAAGGATCGCGGCATGAACTTCCCACCTTTCACCCTCGAGCGGGCCGCCTCGGTCCTGATGGCCCGCTTCGATCGCGTGGTCGCCGAGACCCTGGAGCTGAGCCCGGGCGAGTGGCGGGTGCTGCTGCACCTGCGCGGCTCCGACGGGGACATGACGGTCTCCGGCCTCGCGAATGCCTGCCTGGTCCAGCAACCCACCATGACGAAGCTGCTCGACCGCATGGTCCAGAGCGGCCTGGTGGCGCGCCATCCGCAGCCCAGCGACCGCCGGGTGGTGCTGATGCGGATGACCGAGCGCGGCGCGCAGATCGCCAGCGAGCTCGGCGCCAAGGCGGACGACTTTGCTGGCCGCGACATCCAGCCCGAGGTCCTGTCGGCTTGCGATGGCATCATCGCGACCTGGGCTCGGAAGCGCGAAGTGCCGATGCAGCGGGCGGGCGTTTGATGGAAAGGCAGCCGCGTCGGGCGTCGATCGGCGTCGAATACGACGACCACATGGGCAGCGACCTTTCGGTCGTGAACGCTGCCCGGACCAGCTTCGGAAAGCGCTCCACCTGGGCGTCACCGTCAGCCCAGGTACTCCGACCTGCGGATGCGGGCCTCATCCGATTCCTCGCCTCCGGCATGTCATCCACTGACCTTGCCGCGGAGATCTTCGAGATTCTCCAGGCGGAAAGCGATGAGGTCGCCATGGACATCATCGACCACCTGTCATCGCTGCAGAAGCACTTCGCCCCCTTCACCCACCCGCATGTCAGCTTCCGCGTGCAGGCCCCGATCTTCGTCGCGCGCCAGCTCCTGCGCTCGACTGTCGGCTTGGCGGTCAGCGAGGTCAGTCGGCGTTATGTGAAGGGCGAGCCTGAGTTCATGCAGCTCTCGTTCCGCGAGGCGCCGGAGAACAAGAAGCAGGGCAGCGGCAAGGGCGTCGGGGGCGGGACCCAGTACGCGATCGACATAGCCTTCCGAGCCGTGGAGGCCGCAGCTCTGAAGGCCTACGAAGAATCCATCCTGGCCGGCGTCGCCCCCGAGCAGGCCCGGGCCATCCTGCCGCAGACGATGATGACGACCTGGGTGTGGACCGGCTCCCTCTACGCCTTCGCCCGCATCTGCCTGTTGCGGCTGGACAGCCACGCTCAACAGGAGAGCCGAGAGGTGGCCCGGGGGATCTCGGGGCACATGGCCAGGCTCTTTCCGGTGTCGTGGGCGGCGCTCGTGCCGGCGGCGCGGAAGACGGAGGCCGCATGATGTATTTCCACATCTACTCGACTCGTCTGCAGCTGACCAACCTGGCTGAGGATGCCCGCGCGCTCGAGGTGAACCGCCGCATCCCCTGGTGGCAGCGCCAAGTGTTCCGGCTGGCCCGGCGCCTGGCGCTGAAGCGGCTGCACCTGCCGCTGAGCGGCAAGCTATGACCGGGCCGGAACTCGAAGCGATCGCGCAGCGGTGCGAGACGTGTCGATCCACATGGGGCGATGACGTCGATCTATGGCTCGACGTGGCGCGCGTGCTGTACGGCCGGGTCGAGCGCCTCGAGAAGGCCGGCTGGAAGCGCTGGTCGGAGGATACTCGCAGGTGGATCGCCCTGGACCGGCCAATGGCAGACATGGCCGACACCATGCGCGCGCTGCCGGCCGGCTGGGCTATCGGCTCGCTCGAATGGAACCCGACCCAAAAATCGGCATCTGTCACGCTTCACCAGACCGACGGCGGAGGGAATTTCGACGCGCGCACTCACCGGACGGCCCGCGCGTCCGGCTTCGCGCCGGAGCTGGCCTTGTGCGCCGCCTACATGCGGGCCCTGGCACCAGCGGCCCGGTTCGATTGCCTGCGGGTGTTGGAGGAGGCGCAGCGGCGTCCGGCGCCGCCCGGACCGGCCTCTCGGACGCACGCCAGCAACCAGCCCCACCACCCCCGGTAGCCGACGCGCCGGGGCACCGAGATCCGAGCCGGCACGGTATGCCGGCATAACAGGAGATCACCATCGTGTTCGGACTTTTGAAAGATAAGCTGGGCGACCTCACCGCCACCGCGGGCCGCTTCCGAGACAAGGAGACGGCGGAGGCCATCGTCGCCATTATGACCGGCACCGCCTTCGCCGACGGCGAGCTCGAGGAGGCCGAGAAGAAGAAGATGGTGGCGGCATTCCGCACCCATCCCATCCTCTCGCAGTACGATGCCGCGATCCTGACGCGGAAGCATGAGGAACTCGCCAGCCAGTTCGGGCTGGACACCGATCTGGGGCTGGACGCCTGCCTGAAGGAGCTGCGCGACGTCGGCTCGAAGGCACCGGCCGAGAAGCGGCAGACCATCCTGCGGCTGGGCGTGGCCTCGGCCAAGGCCGACGGCGAGATCGAGCCGGCGGAACGCGCCTTCCTGAGCCGGTGCGCGGACGCCCTTGGCGTGTCGCTGGCCGACGTGGGGCTCTGACGTGCGCGACAAGGCCCTGCTGGGGCTGATGCTCCTGCTGGCCGTCATGGGGGTGCTGGTGGATTTCACCAGCGCCATCCTGTCGGTCTTGTCGGACGCCCTCATGATGGGCGCGGCAGTCGCCTGTTCGGTGCTGGTCTACCGGCACCAGCAGGCCAGGATCCGCAGCCTGGAGCAAATGAACAGCCAGCTGATCGAGGCTTGCAAGGTGCCGGCGGTGCGGCAGTGACGGACCCCACGACCAGGTATCGCCATACGGCCGGGATGAGCGAGATCAGCGGATTCGGCGGCGGTTACGAGGCGTGCTGCCAGGACATGCTGGAGGCGGGCGTCCAATGGTTGGTCGAGCGCCGCGAGTCCGGTGCGGAGCCCGACCTGCGGATGAGCGGCTACGTTGGGGTGTTCGGCCTCCTCAACGCCGACAGCGACGAGGCGAAAGTGATCGAGAAGGTCGTCTTGGCGGCCGCAAAAGGCGAGTCCACAGGTGCCATGCATCACGCCGTGATGTCGCGCCTTGGATATATCTCGAAGCATGGGTGGGACACTTACTGCGCCGAGCTCGCAAAACGGCAGAGCGAGAAAGTCGCATGAGTACCTGGCCCGATGACAGCTGGCCATCCCCCGAAGAGCGGCCGAGCCACCTGGTTGCGTACCAGATTCGCGTCGAGCGCCAAAAGCAGATCGCCGCAGGCTACGACGCTGCCCACGACGACCTGCACGCCCATCGCGAGATCATCAGCGCGCCGTGGGGCGCCTTGTGTCGGCTGGAGGAAGCCTTCGGCAGCAACTTCGCGGTGCCCGGCTACTGCGAAAGCCCTTATCGCGACCGCCTGATCCAGGTGGCCGCCATGATTGTGGCGGAGATCGAGCGGGTGGACCGAGCGGCAGCCCTGACCGACCCAAAAGCCAGCAGCTGATGGGAAAGGTCGTAATAGAGAAATGGCAGTGTGACAGGTGCCGCTGTATCCACGATGCGAGGCCGCATATCGCTGAGACGATAAGCGTCACGGCGGCTGAACAGGGCGAATGGGCTGGCGCCCACCTGATGTGCTGGTCTGAGTTGTGCCTCGCCTGCAACAGCACTGTTGGTATGGAGCTGCGAGCGATGCTTGCGACTGCCAAGCTGGCTCAGCAGGCCGTTGCTCAATGACCATCATCCGCGTCATCGACTTCGAGACGACCGGCACGGCGCCGCCGGCAGAGGTGTGCGAGGTTGGCATCTGCGACCTCCACCTTGAGGAGCGGCGCGTCGACGAGCCGGCCGCCTGGCTGTGCGGCGTCACCTCGATGCCTCCTGAGGTCCGGGCCGTCCACCACATCCCGCTGGCGGAGTGCGAGGGGAAGGTGCCGTTCATCGCCCTGGAGATGTTCCGCAGCCCAGAGGTGGACGCCATTGCGGCCCACAACGCCGCCTTCGAGACGCAGTTCTTCGAGACCGAAAAGCGCGTCATCTGCACCTACAAGGCCGCCCTCCGGGTGTGGCCCGAGGCGCCGAGCCACGGCAACAGCGCTCTCCGGTACTGGCTGGAGGATGAGGGCAAGATCAGCCCGAAGCACGAGCTGACGCAGCCGGCGCACCGGGCCGGGCCGGACGCCTACGTGACGGCCCACGTGCTGATGGCCTTGTTCGACGCCGGCGCGACGGGGCGCGACATGGTCGGCTGGACCCGGGAGCCCGCGTTGCTGCCGACCTGCCCGATCGGGAAGTTTCGTGCGCAGCCATGGGAGGCGGTTGAGCTGGGGTTCCTCGAGTGGATGCTCCGGCAGGCCGACATGGAAGACGAATTGAAATGGAATGCGCGGCGTGAGGTTGAGCGCCGGAACGGGGGATTGGTTTGATGGTTTCGGATTTGCCAACGCTCGAGAACCAACTGCGCGACATCGCGGCGGACGCTCGTGACGAAATCGACCGACGCGTCGAGCACGCCATTGAGGCGTCGCGACTGGACTCCGGCGAGACCGCAGCCGCTTCTCCACCCCCGCCCGACGGCCTGAACCCCATGTTGCAGAACCTGGCTGGCCGCGCCCGGAAACGCCGCGGCCGCGAGATCCGCCAGCAGGTCGGCAACGAGGGCGATTTCTACCGCACCCCGCCCATTGCCACGCTCGCGTTGCTGGAGAAGGAGATCTTCCCACGGCGCGTCTACGAGCCCGCCTGCGGCGACGGCGCGATCAGCAATGTGCTGAAGGACTGCGGCTACGAGGTCGAGAGTTCCGACCTCTTCGACCGCGGCTACGGCGAGACCGGCATCGACTTCCTGACCGAGCCGGCCCGGCGGCCCGGGGATACCGGGTTGATCGCCAATCCCCCCTTTTCCCATGGGACGCAGTTCGCGAAGCGTGCGCTCGACATGGGCTACCGTAAGGTCGCGCTGCTGTGCCGGGTCGCCTTCCTGGAAGGACAGGACCGGGCGGCGACGGTTTTCAGCGACAGCAGGCTGTCAAGGGTCTGGGTGTTCTCCCGCCGCATCACGCTCTGGCGGGGTGACGATCCGAACCCGAAGGAGACAGGCGGCGCCATGGCGTTCGCCTGGTACATCTGGGAAAATTCGCACCGCGGAACGCAAGTCGGCTGGCTGTAAATCACATCATGCTGTGTAATACACACCAAGCGGTGATTTGATCCGCCGACAGGAGAGCATCTTTGAGCCGTCCACCACTCAGAGTGAACCAGTGGCCGCTCGACGACGGTATCACGGTCGTCCTGTTCGCTGGCCTCGGCGGAGCGTGCGACGGGCTGGAAGAAGCCGGCTATCCAGTCGCGGTTGCCAACAACCACGACGACGTCGCCTTGGCTGCCCATGCGGCGCGTCACCCCCACACGCGGCACGTCCGCGGCGACATCTTCGATGTTGACCCTCTGGCCGCCACAGGCGGCCGGGCCGTGAAGATCCTTTGGGCCAGTCCAGACTGCCGGGACCACTCGGTTGCGAAGGGCGGCGCCCCTCGGTCGCCGCGCGTGAGGTCGTTGCCGTGGCAGGTTTGCCGCTGGGCCGGCAAGACTGCGCCGCAGCAGATCTTCCTGGAGAACGTGCGAGAGATTCGCGGGTGGGGGCCGCTCATCGCCAAGCGGGACCGTGCCACCGGCCGCGTCCTGAAGCTGGACGGCAGCGTGGCGGCGCAGGGCGAGCGGGTGCCGGTGCGGCAACAGCAGCTTGGCCGGGACAAACGGCGCCTCGGGCAGCACTTCCGCGCTTTCGTGCGCCACATTCGCCGGCTCGGCTACGCCTATGAGGATCGAGATCTGTGCTGCGCCGACTTCGGTATCCCGACGAGCCGGCGGCGATGGTTCGCCGTGGCGCGGCGGGACGGACTGCCGATCGGCTGGCCGACACCGACCCACGCGCATCGGATGACTGCGCCGGCGCTGCGGCTGGCGCCCTGGGTGCCGGCACACAGCATCGTCGACTGGTCCCTGCCGATCCCGTCGATCTTCACGCGCCGGAAGCCGCTGGCCGAGGCCACGCACCGGCGCATCGCCGAGGGCATGCGGCGCTACGTCCTGGAAAGCGCCGAGCCGTTCATCATGCCGCTCACCCACACGGGCGGCTTCCGCGGTCACCCAACATCCGAGCCGCTACCGACCCTCACGACGGCGCAACGCGGGGAGTTCGCGCTGGTGGCGCCGCTGCTCATCCAAAGCGGCTACGGTGAGCGGCCCGGCCAGGCGCCGCGCGTCCTCGACCTCGCGGATCCGCTGGGCACCGTGGTCGCCGGCGGCGCCAAGCACGCCCTGGTCGCGGCCTGGATGGTCCAGCACAACCTGGGCGCCGTCGGGACCGCCATGCGCGAGCCGGTCTCCACTCTCACCACCGCCGGCACGCAGCAGCAGGTCGCCGTCGCCTACCTGGCGCACCTGCGCGGCACCAGCCACGCCCGTGACGCGGCCGACCCCATCCCGACCCTGACGGCCGGCGGCGAGCACGTCGGCCTCGTCGCGGCCTTCCTGCAGCAATACTACTCCGAGGGCACCACCTCGCAGAATCTGCTGGACCCGCTGGCGACGGTGACGACGAAGCCGCGCTTCGGGGTCGTGACCGTGGCGATCGAGGGCGAGGCCTACACGGTCGCGGACATCGGCATGCGGATGCTGACCCAACACGAGGCCGCGGCCGCCCACGAGCTGCGCCTGCCGGATCGCATCACGGTGAACGGGGTCCACCGCCCCCTCACGAAAACCGAAGGCATGCGGCTCATCGGTAACAGCGTCCCAAAACGCATGGCCAAGCTCTTGGCGGAGGCGAACGCCTCGCATGTGTTCGACCGGGCTCAATCACCATCTCGCTATCAGAGGATCGCAGCATGAACGCCATGATCAAGCCTCCCGCTTCAGACGGTCTCGACTTCGGGGAGGCTATTCAGGCCCTGAAGCTCGGCCAGCGGGTTGCCCGCGCCGGCTGGAACGGTAAGGGCATGTTTCTCTTCCTTGTGCCTGGATCGCGGTTCACCGTGAACCGGCCGCCGCTTCTCGGCATCTACCCCGAGGGCACGGTGATCGATTACCACCCGCACATCGATATGAAGACGGCGCAGGGATGCGTGGTGCCCTGGCTGGCCTCCCAGGCCGATATGCTGGCCGAGGACTGGACGATCGTCGCTGATTCGCCGGCGGCCGAGGTGGCAGCATGAACGAGCCCGACGTCATCGAGCCCAAGCCCGCCGCCGGGCCAGACCGCGCCCCGCCGCCGCTGGGCGAGATGATGCAGCTCAGGCCGCCCAATCGGCGCGAACGCCGCGAGGCGGCCGCGAAGCGGCCATACACTGACGGCGGGACCGTGCCCTTCGGGCCGGCTGACTTTCTGGCGCAGAAGCTCGGCCGCGTGCTTGGCGATCACCCGGCGACCGATTTGGAGAAACTGGCGGCGCTTATCGCCCTGCTGAACCATGCCGCCCGGCAGATCGTCACGGTCGATCAGCGACCCATGATGGCCAGCCAGGTCTGCCGGCAGATCTACGACGGGATCACGGATCTGGATCTGCCGCGGCAGCCACCACCATCCGCGGCGGCGCCGGCCTGATGCGTGGTGGCCGCGACCCTTGCTCGATTGTCGTTACGGTCCGGTGCCGAACCTGCGACTTCCGCTCAACCTTGCGGAGCCGACGGCTGCGCGGCGCGAACGACCTTTCCCCGTTCTGGCCCGGCTGGCGCTTCGGCGACGCCGGGCCGACTTGCTGGGCCTGCCCTGATGCCTGACGGCGCCGCCACTTCCTACCTGACCCGTGAGGCCGCCGTGCGGTGGTTCCACGCGGAGGGGATCACGCACGTCACCGACGAGTACCTGCGGAAGCGGCACTGCCTCGGCACCGGCCCGGCCCAGGTCAAGATCGGCAAATACGTCTATTACGAGCCCGAAGCGCTGCGGGCCTGGCTGACGGCCGAGATCACCCGCGCCCCCCAGTCGCGCCGGCGACGGCGCGCGGAGGCCGACGGAGCCTCGCCTCCCTGAACGGTTCATCCAGGCCCCATTGCCCATCCAGCGCTTCGCCCAGCAGCTTCGCCCACAAAGCCAGCGCGGCGCGGCGCGCCTCCCAGAACTCGCTGACCTGGTAGACCGCGATGACGCCCGGCATGGTGGCGGAGCTCGCGTGGTTCAGCAGCTTGTCCGACACCTCCACCGGGACACCATGGTCGGCCAGGGCGGAGACGATGGTGCGGCGGAAGTCGTGAAGCGTGCCGGTGTCCAGCCCAGCTCCGGCCAGCAGGCTCCGGCGCAGGTCCGTCCAGGCCGAGTAGCGCTTGCCGCCGCGGCCCGCGAAAAGCCAGGGTGTCGACGGGGTCGTGCGGGTCTCCCGCGGCGGCAGATGGCGCAGCAGCGCCACGGCCGGATCCGACAGCGGTATCCGGTGCTCACGCCGGCTCTTGTTCGTGATCGAGACCTGCAGCCAGTAGGGGCCGATGAC
Source organism: uncultured Rhodovarius sp. (assembly GCA_964244395.1). Classification (GTDB taxonomy): domain Bacteria; phylum Pseudomonadota; class Alphaproteobacteria; order Acetobacterales; family Acetobacteraceae; genus Rhodovarius. Next base: position 2,040 of record CAXTJY010000042.1, on the reverse strand, counting down.
CTGGTCCTCCAGGACGAATGCTCGCTCCTGGGCGCCAGACGCCTCGCCGCGCCGGCACGCTGTCAGGATCATGAGCCGGACCATGGCGCCAGGCCGGCCGAGCTTGCCGGCGGCACGCCATATCTGCGCCATCTGGCCAATCGTAAATCGGTGCTCCCGGCGCGGCACCGGCGCCGAGATCTTGATCTTTTCCGGCCAGGCTATCGTCAGCTTCAGGGGCGCCAGGGCCTCCTCGAGATGCAGGCCTACATGGGAGATCAGGGTGCGGAGGTAGCGAGCCTGGCTGGGTCGCTGGGACTTCACGAGCGAATGCAGGACCGCCGGGTCGAACGAGCCAACCGTGTCGGCGCCGATCGCGGGACGCAGCTCGACGCGCTCCAGGCGGAGCAGCTGGTGCTCGTGGCCGCCGGTGCCGCCGGCTGCGATTCTCTCGGCTTTCGCCGCTTCCATCTTGGCCCGCCATCCGTCGAGGAAGGTGCTGAGCGGGATGGCTCGGCCGGCGTCGCGCCTGGCATCGGCCGCCGCAGCTGCGGCGGCGGCGGCTCTTTCGGCCTGAAGATCTCGGCGTCGCATGGCGGCGGAGAGAAGATCGCTCGCCGCCTCGCGGGCGTCATCGGCGTGCATGGCCGGGTGCGTGCCCAGCGTCACGGTCTTCTGGGTCGCTTCACCTCGAACCCGGAATTTAGCGAAGAAGGTAATCCGGCCGCGGGGGCTGTGCCGCACCCCGAAGCCAAACATCTTATCGTCCCAGAGGACCGTCAGGGCCTCGGGCGGGGCCTTTCTGGCCAGGTCCTCGATGCTCCGGCGGGTGATGCGCAACGTTTCGTCCGGGGAATTTGCCTCAGATTTATACCACTCGACTGCATCTCACGGCAATTTGGAGCAACTCATCGGAACAAACGGGATCGAACGCTGGACCAGAAGGCGGCGGTTTTCTGCCGAAAAATGGTCGGAGCGACAGGATTTGAACCTGCGACCCCTAGTCCCCCAGACTAGTGCGCTACCAGGCTGCGCCACGCTCCGATCTCAACGCGATGGCAAAGCCATCGTCGCGTCGGCCACCGGTTAGGCGACGTGGCGGCGCCTGTCTAGCCTTTCGGCCATTCCGCACCGCACAATGCGTGCCATGACCAAGACCGACCCCGCGCTGCTCGGCGCCGAAGACTTGCTGGCGCTTTTTCGTACCCGGGCGCTGTCCCCGGTGGATGCGCTGAAGGATGTGCTAGAGCGCATCGCCCGGATGAATCCCTGGGTGAACGCCTTCGCGGCGATGAACCCGCGCGCGCTGGCTGCCGCCGGCGAAAGCGAGGCGCGCTGGGCCGCCGGCCGGCCGATGGGGCCGCTGGATGGCGTGCCGGTGACGGTGAAGGACCTGCTGGACGTCGCGGGTTTCCCTACCCGCCGCGGCAGTCGCACCACCTCGGCGGAGCCTGCCACGCAGGACGCGCCGGCGGTGCTGGGGCTACGCGCCGCCGGCGCCGTCATCATCGGCAAGACGACGACGACGGAGTTCGGCTGGAAGTCGCCGGGCGACTGCCCGTTGCATGGCATCACCCGCAACCCTTGGGACAGGCTGCGCACGCCTGGCGGCTCGTCCAGCGGCGCCGGGGCGGCGGCCGCGGCCAGCTTCGGGCCGCTGCATGTCGGCACCGATGCCGGCGGGTCGATCCGGATCCCGGCCGCCTGGTCGGGCGTGGTGGGCTTCAAGCCCAGCTTCGGCCGGGTGCCGCAATGGCCCCTGGGCACGTTTGCCAACGTGGCGGTGGCGGGGCCGCTGGCGCGCTCGGTG
>CAXTJY010000042.1:0-241 GCA_964244395.1 uncultured Rhodovarius sp. | reverse complement strand
CGACACCTATGCGGCGCTGATGTTCGGCGCCATGGCACGGTTCGACGTGCGTGACCCGTTCTGCCTGCCGGACGACGGGCGGAACTGGCGCGACGGCATCGAGGATGGCGTGGCCGGAATGCGCGTGGCGGTGATGCGCCGCATGGGCTTCGCCCCCAATCTGGACGATGCCGGCGAGGCGGCGCTGCGGCAGGCGGCGCTGTGGCTGGAAGAGCAGGGTGCCATCGTCGAGGACGCATCG
>CAXTJY010000041.1:7687-12988 GCA_964244395.1 uncultured Rhodovarius sp. | reverse complement strand
CCGGCGGGCGGCGCTGGCCCAGGCGCTGGCGCCGAAGCCGGACATCCTGTTGCTGGACGAGCCGACCAACCATCTGGACCTGCCGGCGATCGAATGGCTGGAGCGCGAGCTGAACGCGATGCGGGGCGCCCTGGTGCTGATCAGCCACGACCGGCGGTTCCTGGAGCGGCTGTCGCGCGCCATGGTTTGGCTCGACCGCGGCACCACCCGCCGCCTCGAACAGGGTTTCTCGAAGTTCGAGGAATGGCGCGACACCGTATTGGAGGAGGAGGAACGGGACGCGCACAAGCTGGCGCGGCAGATCGTGCGCGAGGAGCACTGGCTGCGCTACGGCGTGACCGCCCGGCGCAAGCGCAACGTGAAGCGGCTGGGCAACCTGCACGCGCTGCGGACCAAGCATCGCGAGCGGATGGGGCCGCAGGGGGCGGCGCGGCTGAGCGCCAGCGGCGCCGAGACCTCGGGCAATCTGGTGATTGAGATGAAATCAGCCTCCAAGACCTTCGACGTGCCAGTGGTGGTGGATTTCTCCACCCGCATCATGCGCGGCGACCGGGTGGGCATCGTCGGGCCGAACGGCGCCGGGAAGTCCACCCTATTGAAGATGATGATCGGCGAGTTGGCGGCGGACAGCGGCGAGATCAGGCGCGGCACCGAGCTGACGACGGTGGTGCTGGACCAGCGGCGCGCCGATCTGGACGGCGACCGAACGCTGACGGAGGTGCTGACGGGTGGGTCGGGAGACCAGGTGGAGGTGGGCGGCCAGCGCCGCCACGTCATCGGCTATATGAAGGTATTCCTGTTCCTGCCGGAGCAGGCGCGCACCCCCGTCAAGCTGCTGTCGGGCGGCGAGCGGGGGCGGCTGCTGCTGGCCCGCGCGCTGGCGCAGCCCGCCAACCTGTTGGTGTTGGACGAGCCGACGAACGACCTCGACCTGGAAACCCTGGACCTGCTGCAGGAGATGCTGGCGGAGCACCCCGGCACCGTGATCGTCGTCAGCCACGACCGTGACTTCCTGGACCGGGTGGCGACCAGCGTCATCGCCTTCGAGGGCGAGGGACGCTGGCAGGAATATGCCGGCGGGTACTCGGACATGGTGACGCAGCGTGGCTACGGCGTGCAGGCGGAGGCGCGGGAGGAGGGCGCGGCGCCGCTTCGGGCCGGGCGGGCGGTGGCGCCGGTGTTGGAGCGCAAGCGCATGGCCTTCAAGGACCAGCATGCGTTGAAGACGTTGCCGGGGGTGATGGAGAAGCTGGAATCCGAGATCATAGTGTTGCGGAACTGGCTGGCCGATCCGGGGTTCTTCGCCCGCGATCCGGCGGGCTTCGGCAAGCGCAGCGCCCTGCTGGCTGAGAAGGAGGCGGCGCTGGCGGCGGCGGAGGAGGAGTGGCTGCGGCTGGAGATAGTGCGGGGGGAGGTCGAGGGAAGTGTTGCCTAGGGCTCAATTCTAGCCAATCTAGATTGACCAGAAGGGAGTTTGCCATGCAGGATTTTGGTATCTTCGAGGCGAAGAACCAGCTCTCCGCACTCATCGAACTGGTCGCCCGGGGCGAGGAGGTGATGATCACGCGCCACGGCAAGCCGGTGGCCAAGCTGGTCAGCTTTGACTTCAGCCCGACCGGTCGCGAGCCATCGCGGCGGCCGGAGAACTGGGCGAGATCGCCAAGGGTCTCACCCTGGGCGATGGGGTGACGATCAAGGAGCTGATCAATGAGGGGCGCTGTTATTGACGCTGGTGCTTGATGCATCGGTCGCCATCGCCTGGTGTTTCGCGGATGAGATGACGATTCCATTGGTCGCGTTGCGTCGTCGGGTCGCCAGCGACGGTGCGGTGGCGCCCACGCTGTGGCCGCTTGAAGTCGCCAACGCCCTGCTGATCGCCATCCGCCGCGGACGTCTCACCTCGGCTGCCTGTGATGCGCTGCTGCTTCGGTTGGAGCGGATGGATATTCTGCGGGATGGCGAGACCGGTCGGCATGCCTCGTCTCAGACAATCCGCCTCGCGGAGCTGCACCGCCTCACCGCCTACGACGCCAGCTACCTCGAACTCGCGCGTCGCCGTCGCCTCCCCCTCGCCACGCTCGACGCCGCCCTGGCCCGCGCTGCAACCGCCGAGGGCGTCGCCACCCTGCCTTGACTCCCAGCCCGCTTCGTTGTCTACGCCGCGCTTCCCTGCCGGCCGCATGGCATGCGCCGGCTATGCCCATTTCCGCACCCATTTCGGGCGCACGGGCTGAACCAACCCACAGGGAGCACACATGCCGCTCTACGAATGCGTGTTCATTGCACGCAACGACGTGTCGCAACAGCAGGTCGATCTCATCGCCGACACCCTCACCACGCTGATCTCCGAGCATGGTGGCGAGGTGAAGAAGCGCGAATATTGGGGTCTGCGCGGTCTCGCCTATAAGGTGAAGAAGAACCGCAAGGGCCACTACATGCTGCTGGGCATCGACGCCCCGGCCCCGGCCATCCACGAACTGGAACGCCAGCTCGGCCTCAATGAGGACGTGTTGCGCGAAATGACGACGCGGATCGAGGAGATCAACGTCGAGGAGCCGAGCGCCATCCTGGCCAAGCGTGGCGAGGACCGTGACCGCGAACGTGGCTTCCGTGGGCCCAAGCCGGCCGGCCGCTTCGGCTCCGGGCGGGGCCGCGAGCGCGGCGACGAGCGCGAGGAGTTCCGCGCCCGCCCGCGTGACGACATGGACCTCAACGGCATGGATGACGAACGATGAGCGATACCCCTGAGATGGGCATTGCCGGGCGCCGCCCGGCCGTCGGTGCCCGCCGCCCCTTCTACCGGCGCAAGAAATCCTGCCCGTTCAGCGGCCCGCAGGCGCCGAAGATCGACTACAAGGACGTGCGCCTGCTCAGCCGCTTCCTCAGCGAGCGCGGCAAGATCGTGCCCAGCCGCATCACCGCGGTGTCCGGCAAGAAGCAGCGCGAGTTGGCGGTGGCCATCAAGCGCGCCCGCTTCCTGGCCCTGCTGCCCTACGTCATCAACGACTAGGAATGCTGGCGTGCACGGCTTCAACAATCCGGCGGTGCTGGCGGCTTCTGCCGCGGGGCTGATTTCGGCGTTGCTGATGCTGTGGGCGATGCGCGGGCTGCCGCTGGGCGGCGCGCTGCTGTGGTTCGCGCCCGCACCCTTGTTCGGGGCCGGGCTGGCCTTCGGGCCGGGCTGGCTGGCGGTGGCGCTTGCGGTGGGGGGCGCCGTGGTCGCCCTCGGCGCCAGCACCCTTGGCGCGCTGTTCTGGCTGGCGCTGTTCGGCGTTCCAGCCTGGTTGCTGACGACGCTCTACATGCGGCGGGGCTCGATTTCGGCACCGGTGGCGGCACTCGGGCTCTACCCGGTCGGGCTGCTGCTGGGTGCAAGCCTGTACTTTGCCGATGCCGGCGGCTTTGAACTGGTGATGCGGCACGCCATCACCCATGCGTTGGACCGCATGGGCATGGCGTTGCCGGACGGCGTGATCGATGCCGTGGTGCGGGTTCAATCCGCGGCGATGGGTCTTTGGCTGGTGCTGACGGCGCTGGGCAACGCGGCACTGGCGCAAGGCTTCCTGCGCCGCCACGGCCTGAATCTGGCGCCGACGCCGGATCTTTCCGATGTCCGGATGCCTGGTTGGTATCTGGGGCTGGTGGTGCTCTCCGGCGCGGCGTTCGCGGTGGGCGGGGACGCGGTGACGCTGTCGCTGCTGCTGCTTCTGCTGCTGCCGTTCTTCCTGATGGGCGTGGCCGGCATCCATCGCCGGCTGCGGCTTCGGCCGGGGCGGCTTTGGCTCCTCGCCGGCTTTTACACGCTGATGCTGATCTTCCTGCAGATCATGGCACCCGCCATGGTCGGCATGGGCCTTTACGAACAATGGGCGCGGCGCGCGGTGCCGCCGCCGCAGACCTGACGGAGAACGAGACGATGATCGACCTGATCCTGATGCAACGCGTGGACAAGCTGGGCCAGATGGGCGAGCGCGTCACCGTCAAGCCCGGCTATGCCCGCAACTTCCTGCTGCCGCAGGGCAAGGCGGTGCGCGCCAACAAGGACAACCTGGCCAAGTTCGAGGCCAATCGGGCGCAGCTTGAAGCGCAGAACATCAAGCGGCGCGGCGAGGCCGAGCGGCTGGCCGAACGGGTCGAGAACATGGCGGTCGTCATCATCCGCCAGGCGGGCGAGAGCGGCGGGCTGTACGGCTCGGTGTCCGGCCGCGACATCGCCGATGCCTGCAAGGAAGGCGGCCTGACCCTGCTGCGCCAGCAGGTGCTGCTGGACGAGCCGATCAAGACGCTGGGCCTGAAGACCATCCGCGTGGAGCTGCACCCCGAGGTGGTGATCCCGGTGATCGTCAACGTCGCACGCAGCGCCGAGGAGGCCGATCGCCAGGCCCGCGGCGAGGAAGTCGCCCGCGAGGAGGAGCCGACCTTGGAGGCCGAGTTGGCCGCCGAGCTGGGCGCCGCCGCGCGCGACTGATCCGCCCTGGGCGCGGATTCCTCCCGTGTCGCGGCGCTGGCTGGGCTTTGGCGCGGAGACCTCCCGTGCCACGGTACCGGTGCCTACCGGGCATGGTGCGGGCGCTTCCCGCGGCCGGAGGGTTGCGCAGCGGCCATGGCTCCCCAATTCCCCTGTTGACTGCCGGCTCCCAGACGGGCCGGGGAAGAAGTGGGAACGCCGCCGCGCCATGAACAAGATCACGCCCCTCAACCGCCTTGCCCCGCGCCCGACCCAGGCGCAGGCAGAGGAAGCGGTGAAGACGCTGTTGCTGTGGGCCGGCGACGACCCGGCGCGCGAGGGGTTGCTGGATACGCCAAAGCGCGTGGCCAAGGCGTATCGCGAATGGTTCGCCGGCTATGAGGACGACCCGCGCGACCTGCTGCTTCGCTCCTTCGAGGAGGTCGAGGGCTATGACGAGATGGTGGTGCTGCGCGACATCCGGCTGGAAAGCGTGTGTGAGCACCACATGGCGCCTATCCTTGGCCGGGTGCATGTCGCGTACCTGCCGGCTGGGCGCGTGGTGGGCATCAGCAAACTGGCCCGCGTCGTCGATGCCTTCGGCAAGCGGCTGCAGATCCAGGAGAAGCTGACGGCGCAGATCGCCAACACCATCCAGGAGGTGTTGCAGCCGCGCGGCGTCGCTGTGGTGGTGGATGCGGCGCATCAATGCATGACCACGCGCGGCGTGCACAAGACCGGGGTGTCGATGGTGACGAGCCGGATGCTGGGCAGCTTTCGAGACGACCCTTCGACGCGGCGCGAGTTCCTGGCGATGATCCAGGGCAACCGCTCCGGCCTGGAAGGATAGAGAA
>CAXTJY010000041.1:927-7677 GCA_964244395.1 uncultured Rhodovarius sp. | reverse complement strand
GGCATGCCATAGCATCTGGCCGGCATCGGCGGCGCCGGCGTCTTGCCGGACGAACCCTCCGGTCTTTGACGAGGCCCTTGCGGGACTCGGGGGGCAGGTCCCAACTCGGGGCCATGCTGCACATGTTGAAGCTTTCGGTCGGCGTGAAGGAGGTGGCGCATTTGCGCGCCATCCAGGCCCGGCGCGCCGTCGCCGAACCGCCGCTGCGGCACCAGACGCGGTCGATGCCGAAGCGGCGCGCGGAGGTCGTCGCCGGCGGCAGCATCTACTGGGTCATCGGCGGCTTCGTGCTGGTGCGGCAGCGTATCACCGACATCATCGAGGATCGCTGGGATGACGGCACGCCCTGTGCCGGCATCGTCCTGCACCCCGATCTGGTGCCGGTCGGCGCCCGGCCGGTGAAGGCGTTCCAGGGCTGGCGCTATCTGGCGGCGGCCGACGCGCCGGCGGATCTGACCGCGCTGGAACAAGGCAGCGGCGCCGACGCCCTGCCGCCGGCCATGCTGCGCGAACTGCGCGCGCTGTGCCTGATGTGACAAACAGGCTGCGGTGAAGCGGGCGGCTGAGGATGCGCCGCCCAGCCTACCCGTCCAGCTTTTCCGCCGCCTGCCAAGACGGCAGCGGCATCGGGCTCTCGCCCCCCGGCCGGGCGCTGGCCCGCCCCTGGTTCCGCGCCCCGCGCAGCAGCGGCAGCATGGCCAGCGCGGTGCCGAGCAGCAGCGCCACCTCCAACCCATACGCCGCCTGGTAGGCGCCGGCGCCGCCGCCCAGCGCATCGCGGATGATGCCGCCGGCGGCCATGGCCACGCCGGCGGCGGTGGCCTGCACCGCCCCCCAGGCGCCCAGCGCCAGCCCAGTCTGGGCTTCCGGCGCGTCCACCATCGTGGCCGTCAGCGTGCCATGCGCGAACAGGCCGCCACCGAAGCCGAGGACGAAGACGCCGAGGGCGAACAGCAGGGGGGACAGCAGCGGCGCCGCCGCCATCACCGCCAGGAAGCCCGGCACGCCCAACACGGCGCCCAGCGCCGCCATGCGGAACGGATCGGCGCCCCGGCCCAGCACCCGCGACGCCAGGCTGAAGCCGAACAGCCCGCCGGTGGCCAGGCAGGCGGTCAGCAAGGTCGTGCCGGCCACGCTCAGCCCCAGCATCTGGCCGCCATAGGGCTCCAGCAACACATCCTGCAGCGAGAAGCCCATGGTACCCAGGCCGATGGCGATAAGACGGCGCATGGCGTGCGGGGTGGCCATGAAATGCCGCCAGCCCTCGGCGAAGCGCGGCGTCTCGCGCTGCAAGGCGGTGCCGGCGGGCCGGCGGGGCTCCTGCTTCCACAGCGCCCCCACGTTCAGCAACAGCGTCAGCACGGCGGCGCCCTGGATGACCTGGATCAGCTTGCCCGGTGTGAAGTCGGCCAGCAGCAACCCAAAGAGCAGGGCCGACAGGATCATGCCGACCAGCAACATGACATACATCAGCCCGACGACCCGTGGTGCGGTTTGCGGCGTCGCCAGATCGGTGGCCAGGGCCAGCCCCACGGTCTGCGTGGTGTGCGCGCCGGCGCCGACCAGCAGGAAGGCCAGCGCCGCCCCGGCATGGCCGACCCAGAGTGGGGTGGACCCCGATTCGCCCTGGCCCGCCAGCACCAGCAGTGCGAAGGGCATGATGGCAAGGCCGCCGAATTGCAGCATGCTGCCGGTCCACATGAATGGCACCCGGCGCCAGCCCAGCAGGGAGCGATGCGTGTCCGACCGAAAGCCGATCAACGCCCGGAACGGCGCGAAGACCAGCGGCAAAGCGAGCATGACCGCCACCAGCGACGCCGGCACGCCCAGCTCCACGATCATGACGCGGTTGAGGGTGCCGACCAGCAGCACCAGGATCATGCCCACCGAGAGCTGGAAGAGTGAGAGCCGCAGCAGGCGGGAGAGCGGCAGGTCGGGCGTGGCCGCGTCCGCGAACGGCAGGAAGCGCGGCCCCAGCCCCCACCAGACTTCGATGACCTTGCGGCTGACGACGTTCATGGGCTGCCCCGGAAAAGGGGGGCCGGCGGCGAGCGACGCCGGCCCCGTTCAGCCTATCGCTGTTCCTTGGTGATCGTGGCCGGCGCCGCGTCCGGCAACACCACCGCCGCCGCCCGGTTCGGCCGGATCGAGGTGCCGCCCTGGTAGAAGGCCGGGTACCAGGTGGTGTTGGTCAGCACCGCGGTGTGAATCGCCAGCGAGGTCAGCGCCACGGCGCCGATCAGCAGCGGCACGCCGACGGTCGGCTTCACCACCAGCCACATGCGTCCATTGATCATGTTCCAGGCCCTCCTAGTGCAGCCAGGGGGTGAGTTGGTAGGCAAGAAAATGCGCGCAGAGGGCGATGAAGCCGAACATGCGCGCACCGCCGATGATGTATTTGTGCATTTCCTCGGCTTCGCCGAGCGTCAGGCCGGTCGGCCAGACTTTGGTGGCACCATCCATAGTTTTTGTCCTCCTCCATTGTCGTGCTCGACCCGCACGCGGGCTCTTGGCGAGGGTAATGCGGCAGCAAACCCCGCGAACTGTCAGGCAAAATTGACGATCGAAACTGTCAACCATATGGAACATGACCAGTGACGGTCATGTCAAGAGTGAGTGTTGCCGGCATTGGGGTTGTCGGTTGGAGCCGCCGGTCCCGCTATCCGGAGCCAAGAGGTCGCATGTTGCTTGCCATCCCGCGTGCCGCATTGGGTGCGAGGTGGTCCTCCCTTCGGCATCGACGCCGGCCTTCAGCCGATGGCGAAGACCGCGATGCCGAGCAGGCCGCCGGCCAGCAGGGCGTAAAGCGGGCTGCGGTTGCTCAGCCAGATGAAGACGGCGGTGCCGGCGGTGATGACCGGAGCCAGCCAGAAACTCGCCGCCGCCTCGCCCAGGATGAAGCCGGAGGCGCCCATCAACCCCAGCGCGAGCGGGATCAGCCCAGCCTGCGCCGGCCGGATCCACCAGGCGCCGCGCAGCCGGTCCAGCCAGCCCGCCACCGTCCAGGCCAGCAGTGCGGCCGGCGTCAGGATGCCGATGGTGGCCAGCGCCATGCCGCCCCAGCCGCCGATGGCCATGCCCATGACGCTGGCGGACAGGATGTTCGGGCCCGGCGCGGCCTGTGCCAGGGCGTAGAGCTGGCTGAAGGTGGCGTCGTCCATCCAGCCGCGGCTATCGACCAGGATGCGGTGCATCTCCGGCGCCAGCGCGTTGGCGCCGCCCACCGCCAGCAGCGACAGCAGGCCGAAGGTGAGCAGGATATCGATGGGGTGCGGGCTCATGATGCACGCCCCCTGGGGCGCGCCCGATAGAGCGACATGCCGACGCAAAGGGGGCCGAAGATCAGGATGATCCAAGGCAGCGGCACCCGCCACCAGGCGGCCAGGGCTGCGATGGCCAGGATGGCGGCGATCTGCTCCGGCGGCGGCTTCAGCCGGAAGCCGGATTTCAGCGCCGCCCCCAGCGCCATCCCGGCCGCCGCCGCAGCCACCCCCTTCATGAAGGCGCCCACCCATGGGTTGGAACCGAACTCGTCCCACACCAGCACCAGGGCAATGACAACGCAGAGCGGCAGCAGGAAGAAGCCGCCCACCGCCGCCAGAGAGCCAGCCAGGCCGTGACAGCGCCGGCCGTACATGACCGCGAAATTGCCGATATTCGGCCCCGGCAGCACCTGGGCCAGGCCCAGCAGCTCGGCATAGTCGCGCTCGGTCATCCAGCCGCGGCTGTCCACCAGCACCTGGCGCGCCCAGGCCACCGCGCCGCCGAAGGCCAGGCCGCCGATCTGCAGGAAGCCCAGGAAGATCTCGCCGCAGGACGGCACGCGGGGTTCGTTCATGCGGCCAGCCAAGGCGCTGCGGCGCGGCTTGTCCAGCCATTGGCAAGGATGTGGCAATCCATTCAGGGCTAGGAGTAACGTCGAGCAAAAGAACAGGCCCGCCGCCATGTCCCTGCCAGCACGAAGCTTCGCCTGCGCCCCGCGCTTTGACGGCGCGCCGGACGCGCAGAACCCGCATGGCCATGATTCCACCGGGGCCTTCCAGCCGGGCATGGAGCGGCTGCGCGACTGCTTCGAAGCCGCCGGGGGCACGGTGGTGACGCATCTGTTCGACAACCACGGCACCGGCCGCGCCCGCCGACGCGACGTGCTGGCGGCGCTGGAGCGGGCCGGCGCCGGCGGCCGGCTCGATGCCTTCCTGTATTTTGGCCATGGTTGGCCCGGCGGGCTGTCCTCGGCCAGCTTCGGCGAGGATGATGTGGATGAGCTTGCCGCCGCGATCATCCGCGCCTGCAACCCTTCGGCCCAGATCGTGCTGTACGCCTGCTCGACCGCGGCGCCGGGCGGTTTCGCCTATCGGCTCGGCCGTGCCCTCGGCGCCTGGGCCAGCCACGGCATGGCGGTATTCGGCCACCCCGTGCTGGGGCACAGTTTCCGCAACCCGATGGTGCGACGCTTCCCCTCCTCACGCGGCGAGACCGGCGAGACGGTGGCCCCGGCCGGCCAGTTCAGCGCGTGGGCCCGGGCGATGGCCAACACCACGCTGTGGGCGCGCTTTGCCTTTCTCACGCCGCAGGAGATCAACGCGGAAGTGGAGGCCTTTGCGTTGTCGCATCCGGCGCAGCACCACGCGGCGCGGCCGCACGCATCAGCCGGTCATGGATAGCGGCGCCCAGCCCGGCCATCGGCACCGGCTGGGCGGCGATGCCGGCCATGCCCAGCCGCTGGCCTTCGGCATCCAGCCAGCGCAGGCCGCTGAACAGCCGGGACGCGGCTTCGCTGGCGTCGCCGGTCTCGGAGAGATTCCAGGTCAGGCCGGCGCCGGGGAGCGGCGGGCCGAAGGCCAGCAACGCTTCGTCAGGGTTCACGCTGGTGGCGTTCAGCCGCAGCGGCAGGTTGGGCGCGTAGTGCGACAGCAGGAGGCCGGGGCTACGCAGCGTCGGCGCCGGCCCCGCATCCAGCGGCAGCGTGCGGCTGACCGGGCCGATCACGGCCTCGACGGCCTCACGAGGCACCCCGCCTGGACGCAGCAGCACCGCGCCGCCGCCCGAAAGGTCCAGCACGGTGCTTTCGACTCCCACCTTGCACGCGCCGCCTTCCAGCACCGCCGCGAGACGGCCTGACAGCTCCTCCAGCACATGCGCCGTCGTGGTCGGGCTGACGCGGCCCGAGCGGTTGGCCGACGGCGCGGCGATGGGGGTGCCGGCGGCGCGCAACAGCGCCAGCGCGCCGGGGTGGGCCGGCACCCGCACCGCCAGCGTGTCCAGCCCCGCGCCGGCCAGCAGGTCGATGCGGCTGCCGGGGCGGCGCGGCAGCACCAGGGTTAACGGGCCGGGCCAGAAGGCGGCGGCGAGGGTGGTGGCGCGGGCGTCCGCAATCACCTCCTCGAAGGCCAGTTCGGCGCTGGGGAAGTGGCAGATCAGCGGGTTGAAATGCGGCCGGCCCTTGGCCTCGAAGATGGCGGCCACGGCACGGCCGTTGCGGGCGTCGCCGCCCAGGCCATAGACGGTTTCGGTGGCGAAGGCGACGAGTTCGCCGGCGCGGAGGAGGGCGGCGGCCTGGGCCGGGTCTTGCAGCAAGAGCGAAGGGGCGTTGCCCCCTCGCGCTCCACCAGCGAGAAACTCAGTTTCTTGCATCTTCGGTCAGTTTGCGCCCCAGGCGATGAAGCCGGTGTTGCGGAAATCCGGCTTGCCGTAGGCCAGGCGCCCGCCTTCCATGTCGGTCACCCGGCCACCCGCCGCCTCGACCAACGCCTGGCCTGCCGCGCTGTCCCATTCCATCGTCGGGCCCGGCCTGGGGATCACATCCGCGAGGCCCTCGGCCAGCAGCGTGAATTTCATCGCCGAGCCCATATGCAGCGTCTCGCCCACCACATGCCCGGCCAGGACGCGCTCGACCCTAGCCGGGCTGGGGTGGCTGCGGCTGTCCAGCACGGTCAGCGCCGGCGGGCGGGGCCGGGCGCGGACCGGGCGCCGCTCGCCGAGCTGCTTCCAGGCGATCCCCTCCGTCACCAGCCCGCCGAAGACACTGCCCGCCACTGGCAGCGCGATGGCGCCGAGCCTTGGGAAACCGTCCTCGATCAGCCCGATGCAGACGACGAACTCCGCCAGCCCCTTGGCGAATTCCTTGGTGCCGTCCAACGGATCGACCAGCCAGTAGCGAGCGCTGGGCTGCATCGCGGCGCCGCCGGACATCATCTCCTCCGCCACCACCGGGATGCCGGTCTCGCGCAGCCCTTCCAGGATGAGGGCCTCGGCGATGGTGTCGGCCACGGTGACCGGGCTGCGGTCATCCTTGTGGCGAACCTCGAAACCATGCGCGCGCACCGCCATGATGGCGTGGCCTGCCTGCTGGGCCAGGTCGGCGGCAATCTCCAGCAGGGCTTCGGGGGTGTGCATGATGGGATGTGATCCACCATCGGGGAGGGTCGGTCCAGCCCTGGTCGGATGATGCGCCAACCAAGGGGAGCGGGTTCGGCGGCGGGGTCGCGCGGCGGTGTTGACCTTCATGCACGGGGGATACATGCGCCGCCCCTCCCCGGGATGATGCGCGCACTGGGCTGCCGGGGGATGCGCGGGGCCATCGCTCCGCGTAATGTCCACCCAGCAGATGATGGACGACAGAATGCCCGAGATTTCATTCGTAAAGGCCGGCCTGCCCAAGGCGGGCGCCCTGGTGGTGCTGCTGGGCGAGGGCGCCGTGCCCTCCGGCCTGCACGCCGCGCTGGACGCGGCGAGCGGCGGACTGGTGTC
>CAXTJY010000041.1:0-917 GCA_964244395.1 uncultured Rhodovarius sp. | reverse complement strand
GTTGGCGGCGGCGGGCTTCAAGGGCAAGAAGGGGCAAAGCGCCACGGTGTGGGCGCCGGCGCCGGGCATCACCAAGCTGGTGGCCATCGGGATGGGCGCCGGCGCCGCGCCGACGCCCGGGGCACCCGACGTGACTGCCTCGACGCCCGGCGGCCTGACACCCACCACGCTTGGCGGGCTGACGCCCACCACGCTTGGCGGGCTGACGCCCGACGCGGCGGAGGCGGTGGGCGGCGCCATCTGGCCGCTGGTGGCCGGGGAGACCGAGGCCACCATCGCCGCCGATGGCATCGACATGCCGGTGGCCATCCGCGTGGCGCTGGGCGCCAAGCTTCGCAGCTACCGTTTCGATCTCTATCGCACGATGGAAAAGCCTGAGGACAAGCCAAAGCTGACGAAGCTGGCCGTCGCCGTGACTGATGTCGCCACCGCACGCGCCGCCTATGTGCCGTTCAAGGCGGTGGCGGATGGCGTGTTCATGGCGCGCGACCTGGTCAGCGAGCCGCCCAACGTGCTGCACCCGGTGGAGATGGCCGAGCGTTGCAAGGCGTTGGAGAAGCTGGGCGTCACGGTCGAGATCCTCGGCCCGAAGGAGATGCGGAAGCTGGGCTTCGGGGCCTTGCTGGGCGTGGCGATGGGTTCGGCCATCGAGGGCCGGATGGTGGCGATGCGCTGGAACGGCGCCGGCAAGAAGAAGGGTGAGAAGCCGATCTGCTTCATCGGCAAGGGCGTGACCTTCGACACCGGTGGCATCTCCATCAAGCCGGCCGGCGGCATGGAGGACATGAAGTGGGACATGGCCGGCGCCGGCTGCGTCATCGGCCTGATGGCCGCCCTGGCCGGGCGGAAGGCGAAGTGCGACGTCGTCGGCCTGGTCGGGCTGGTGGAGAACATGCCGTCCGGCACCGCGCAGCGCC
>CAXTJY010000040.1:4871-13065 GCA_964244395.1 uncultured Rhodovarius sp. | reverse complement strand
AGGCCCGGGCGGGCGCCGAACCGTTGCCGATGTCGATTGCCGAGTTCGACGCCTTCCTGCGCGCCGATATCGTCCGCCAGGCGGAATACATCCGCGTCGCCCGGATCACCCCGGCATGAGCTTTTCGCTGAACGGCGCGGTGGTGGCGCCGCCAGCCGGCGGCACGCTGCTGCACGCGCTGCGCGGCGCTTTCGGGCTTAACGGCCCCAAGCTGGGCTGCGGCGCCGAGGCCTGCGGCGCCTGCCACGTGCTGCTGGACGGGGTTTCGGTGCCGAGCTGCGCGCTCCCGGTCGAGGCGGTTGCTGGCCGTACGGTGGTGACGCTGGAAGGCCTCGGCACGGCCGAAAAGCCACACCGGCTACAGACCGCGTTCCTGGCGGAACAGGCCGGGCAATGCGCTTATTGCCTGGCCGGCATCATGATCAGCGCCGCCGCCTTGCTGGCACGCGACCCGCGGCCCTCGGAGGAAGCGGTACGGGCGGCGTTGCAACCGCATCTCTGCCGTTGCCACAGTCACAACCGGATCATCCGCGCGGTGCTGCGGGCGTGAACCTGGCGTTCAGCACCACGGCCGCAGACGAGCCGAAGCTGCCGGGCTCGCTGCACGTCAACAGCCGGCTATCGCAATGGCTGGAGTTCCGCGCCGACGGCACTGTGCTGGTCCGCCCGGGCAAGGTCGAGCTGGGGCAGGGCATTCTGACAGCGCTGACGCAAATCGTCGCCGAGGAGCTGGATGTGTCGCCGGCCCGCGTGGCGCTGCTGCCGGTTACCACTGGCACCAGCCCGAACGAGGCTGTGACCAGCGGCAGCCTGAGCGTGCAGGAAAGCGGCATGGCGCTGCGGCATGCGGCTGCCGATGCGCGCGGCATCTTCCTGTCCGTCGTGTCGCAGCGCAGCGGCGTGACGCCCGAGGCGATCCGCGTCGAGGATGGCGCGTTCGTAGGCCCCACAGGTGTGCTGGGCAGCTATTGGGAAATGGCAGGCCAGGGGCTGCTGGAGGCCGAAGCCTCGCCCGACGCGACGCCCAAGCCGGCGGCGGCGCGGCGGCTGACCGGCACCTCGTGGCCGCGGCTGGACCTGCCGGCCAAGGTATTCGGCGGCGGCCGCTTCGTCCACGACATGCGGCTGCCCGGCACGGTGCATGCCCGGATGGTGCGACCGCCGGCAGTGGGCGCGCGGCTGCTCTCGGTGCAGCCGCCGGCCGGTGCGATACTGGTGCGCGACGGCAGCTTCCTGGCCGTGGTGGCGGCCAGCGAGGCGGCGGCGGAGCAGGCGGCGGCACGCCTCAAGCCGGTGTGGAGCGAGGGCACCGGCCTGCCGCCCGACACCGAGACGTGGCTGCGCACCGCGCCGGGCGAGGACAGCGTGGTCGTGACGCGCGGCGGTGCGGCACCGCCCAGCATCGCCCGCGAGTTCCATCGCCCTTACTTCGCCCATGCCTCGGTAGGGCTGTGCTGCGCCATCGCGCTGTGGCGGGACGGCGGGCTGACCGTCTGGTCCCACACTCAGGGTCCGTACAATTTGCACGCCGATTTGGTGAAGGCGCTGCGGGTGCCGGCCGAGACCATCACCGTCATCCACGCCGAGGGCGCCGGCTGCTACGGCCATAACGGCGCCGATGACGTGGCGCTGGATGCCGCGCTTTGCGCCCGCGCCATGCCCGGTGTGCCGGTGCGGGCGCTGTGGTCGCGGGCGGAGGAGCTGGGGCACGCCCCGCTCTCGCCGGCCATGCTGGTGCGGGTGGAGGCCACGGCGGACGCGACTGGCAAGCTCACGCACTGGAACAGCCATGTCCGCAGCAATGGCCATTCCGGGCGGCCCGGCCGCGGCGCGGTGGCGACGCTGCTGGCCGCACCCTCGATCGAGGGCGGCTTGCCCATGCCGGCCTCGATCAATCCGCCGCTGGCTGGCGGCGGCGGGGCACAACGCAATGCTGTGCCGATCTACGACATGCCCAACCTGCATGTCGGGCTGACCCGCATCACCGATATGCCCATCCGCACCTCCGCCCTGCGCGGGCTTGGCGCGCTCATCAACGTCTGGTCGATCGAGAGCGTGATGGACGAGTTGGCGGAACGTGCTGGCGTGGACCTGGTGGAATACCGCCTGCGGCATCTGTCCGACCCGCGCGCCCGGGCGGTACTGGAAGCGGCGGCCGAAATGTCCGCACCACGCGGCGCCGGCTGGGGAATCGCCATCGCCCGCTACAAGAACATGGGCGCCTGGTGCGCCGTTGCCGCGCGCATCGAGGCTGAGGAACGCGTGCGCTGCCGCGAGCTATGGATCGCGGCCGATATGGGCGAGGTGATCAATCCGGACGGCGCCACCCACCAGTTGGAGGGTGGCGCGCTGCACGGCGTGTCCGTGGCGCTGCATGAGCAGGCCAGGCACGATGGCCGCCGTGTCATCAGCGATTCCTGGGCGGAATACCCGGTGCTGCGCTTTGCCGATGTGCCGCGCGTCACCACCAGGCTGGTGATCCGGCCGGAGCAGCCGCCGCTGGGTGCTGGCGAGGCCTCAATGGCGCCAGCTATCGCTGCCATCGCGGCCGGTATCCATTCGGCACTGGGCGTTCGCCCGTCCCGCCTCCCATTCACGCCGGAGAACCTGTGAGCGCCGGCGTTGCGCACGGGGCACGGAGCCTGCGGCTTCGACCGGCCGGCGCACGCCTGTTGGCAGCGCTGGTGCGCCCGGGCGCGGGCCGGTCGCTCTCATCCCAGGAATCCACCGAATGCTGAAGCTGACCCTCGCCTGCACATCGAGCGACCGGACCCGTCCACTGATGGATGGGCGGGTGAGCGTCCCGGGTTGCGACATCACATTCCTGCCCGGCGAGCCTGAGGACATCTTCCGCCGCGCCCTGCGGGACCGCGCCTTCGATGTCTCGGAACTCTCGATGGGCAGCCATATCGTGACCACCGCGCGGGGTGACTCGCCCTATATCGGCGTGCCGGTATTCCTCTCCCGCGCCTTTCGTCATTCCGGCGTGTACATCCGGGCCGACCGCGGCATCCGCAGCGCCGCCGACCTGGCGGGGCGGACCGTCGCGCTGCCGGAATTCCAGCAGACCGCGGCGCTATGGGTGCGCGGCTTCCTGCGCGAGCAGTATGGCGTCGACACCCGCTCCATCCGCTGGCGAAGCGGGGGAGAGCGGGTGGCCATCGCGCGCCCACCCGGGCACGATTTGGCACCCTTGGGCGACGACCCCGAGCGGGCGCTGGAAGCCGGTGAGGTCGATGCGCTGATCGGCCCGCGTATCCCGCGTGCATTGGGGAAGGGCGCGATCGCCCGGCTCTGGCCTGACTACGCCGCCGAGGAGAAGTCGTGGTTCGGCAAGACCGGCTTCTTCCCCATCATGCATTGCCTGGCGGTGCGGCGGGACGTGGCGGAGGCACATCCCTGGCTGCCGGTGGAACTGCAGCGCGCCTTTACCCGGGCGCGGGACATTTCTCTGGCCGAGCTGCAGTTGGTGAACGTGCTGCGGGTCTCGCTGCCCTGGATCGCGGCTGCCTATGACGAGCAGGCGGCGGCGATGGGCGGTGACCCCTGGCCCTACGGCTTCGCCCGCAACCGCGATGAGATCGCGGCCATGATCCGCTTTGCGGCAGCAGACGGATTGACCGGGCGGGCGATGGAGCCGGAGGAGTTGTTTCATCCCAGCACGCTGCCCAAGGGGTGACAGCCTGCCCGCCGCGTGATGAAACCCGGCGCAGGAGAATCTCGCATGCCCGAACCCAGCGGCCCCCTCAAGGGCCTCCGCGTCCTCGACCTCACCCGCGTGCTGGCTGGGCCCACCTGCACTCAAATGCTGGGCGACCTGGGCGCCGAGGTGATCAAGATCGAACGGCCGGAAGCCGGCGACGACACCCGCGGCTTCGCTCCGCCCTTCGTGCCGAATACCAAAGAAAGCGCATATTTCGTTGGCGTGAACCGCAACAAGAAATCGCTGACGCTGGACATCGCCAAGCCAGAAGCCCAGGCCCTCCTGCTGAAGTTGCTGGCAAGCTGCGACATGCTGGTGGAGAACTTCAAGGTCGGCGCCCTAGCCAAGTATGGGCTGGGCTGGGAGCAGCTGTCGCAGAAATTCCCGCGACTCATCTATTGCTCGATCACCGGCTTCGGCCAGACCGGGCCCTACGCGCCCCGCCCCGGCTACGACGCGCTGATCCAGGCTATGGGCGGGGTGATGAGCCTAACCGGCGAGCCGAACGGGGCGCCGCAAAAAGTGGGGGTGCCGGTGGCCGATCTGTTCGCCGGCCTCTACGGCTGCATCGGCCTGCTGGCGGCGCTGCGGCACCGCGACGCGACGGGGCAGGGCCAGCAGATCGACATCGGCATGCTGGACACCCATGTCGCCTGGCTGGCCAACCAGGGCATGAACTACCTGGCGACTGGAGAGAACCCGCCGCGGCTGGGCAACCAGCACCCCAACATCTCGCCTTATCAGGAATATCCTACAAAGGATGGCTACCTGATCCTGGCGGTGGGCAACGACCCGACCTTCGCCCGCTTTTGCAACGCTTATGGCTTGGCGCACATGCTGTCCGACGAGCGCTTCGCCACCAACCCCGCCCGCGTCGCCAACCGCGATCTGGTGACGCAGACGCTGACCCCGGTGATGAAGACCCGCACCACCGCCGAATGGGTGGAGGCGCTGGAAGCCCTGAAGATCGGCTGCGGTCCGATCAACACGCTGGAGCAGGTGTTTGCCGATCCGCATGTCGTCGCCCGCGAGATGGTGGTGGAGATGGCGCATGGCAGCGGCGAAAACGTGCGCGTGATCGCCAACCCGGTGAAGCTGTCGGCCACGCCGGCGGACTACCGCACTGCGCCGCCGGTCTTGGGCGAGCACAGTGACCATGTGCTGCGCGATATTCTGGGGCTGGACGAAGCCGCCATCGCCGGGCTGCGCGAGAAGGGCGTGGTGTAGGGTCCATCGCAGGCCCCGCCCCCATAGCGACCAGAAGCTCCGCCGGCTGCATCGCGCTACGAGGCGGGCCGAGAACACGTCGGTGACGGCGCCGCCGACATCGACCCCGATGCGCCCCCCGGGGCGGCCGGGCATCAGCTCGAATATCTGTTTCCCGGCAGCGGCAGTCCCAGATTCTCCCGCAGCGTCGGCCCGGTATATTCGGTCCGGAACATCCCGCGCGCCCGAAGCTCCGGCAACACCAGTTCCACGAACTCGTCCAGCCCCAGCGGCAGCACCGGCGGGCACAGGTTGAAGCCATCCGCGGCGCCGCCCTCCACCCAGGCCTGCATATCATCGACGATGTCCTTCGCCGTGCCGATCACGACCCGGCCGCCGAAGGAAGCCGCGATGGTGGTGTAGAGCTGCCGAATCGTCAGATTGTCCCGCCGCGCCAGCGCCAGCATTTTCTGCGCCGAGCTCTTCATCGCGGGGTCCGGCGGTTCCGGTACCGGCCCGTCCACCGGGAAGCCGGAAAGGTCGCCCACCATCTGGTACAGGTAGGACAGCCCGAGCTCCGGCTGCACCAGCGCGTTGAGCATGTCGTACTTCTCCCGCGCCTCCTCCCGTGTGCGGCCGATGAAATGGGTGACGCCGGGCATAATCTTCAGGCTGTCCGGTTCGCGTCCATGTTTCGCCAGGCGGCCCTTCAGGTTGGCGTAGTAGGCCTGTGCCGAGGCCAGGTCGAAATGCGAGGAATAGACGACGTCGGCGCTGCTGGCCGCGATCTCCAGCCCCTGCTCGGCCGCCCCGGCCTGCACCATGATGGGCCGGCCCTGCGGCGTGCGCTTGATGGTCAGCGGCCCCTCCACCTGGAAATGCTTCCCCCTGTGGAACAGCGTGTGCATCTTCGACTGGTCCAGCATGATGCCTGACGCCTTATCGAAGACCGGCCCGTCCTCCTCCCAACTGTCCCACAGCCCCTTTACAACCTCGACGAATTCGGCGGCCCGCTCGTAGCGCAGGTCGTACTCCATGTGCTTTTCGCGGCCAAAGTTTCGCGCCTCGATCTCGGACCAGGAGGTGACGATGTTCCAACCTGCCCGCCCGCCGCTGAGATGGTCGAGCGAGGCCCATTTGCGGGCGATATGATACGGCTCGTTGTAGGTGGTGGAGGCGGTCGAGACGAGGCCGATATGGGACGTCACCGAGGATAGCGCGGAAAGGAGCGTCAACGGCTCCAGCTCGAAGGTCTGATGCGACCGGCGCAGCGCGCCCGGCGGCGTGTCGCGCGTGCGCAGCCCAATGCCGTCGGCCAGGAACACCATGTCCATCTTCGCAGCCTCCGCGGTCTGCGCGATGTATTTGTAGTGGCTGAACTTCGACGCCGCGTCCGGGTCGGCTGAGGGGTGCCGCCAGGCCGCGGCGTGGTAGCCGAGATAGCGCATGGAGAGGCCGAGGCTGATCTGCCTGGGGGTGGCTGGGCTGCTCATCAGGGCTCACTACCATGGGCGGCGCCGCGAATGTATGGGTTGCGCGAGGGCCGACCGCAGGCTTGCCGGCATGGAGGGTCGAGAATGGCACGTCAGGGAATGATGAAGCTCGGCATGTCGATGCGCGGGCTGGGCTACCACCCCGCCGCGTGGCGACACCCCGATGTGCCGGCGGACGGCACGCTGCGCTTCGAGCATTACGCCCACAATGCGCAGATGGCCGAGCGCGGCCTGTTCGACATGATCTTCTTCGCCGACGGCATCGGCCTGCGCGAGCGCGACGAGCCGCGCGGTTCGCTGGCGCGCTCGGGCTATGAGCTGGTCGAGATGGAGCCGCTGACTTTGCTGCCAGCGCTGGCCGTGCTGACCAGGCATATCGGCCTGGTGACCACCGCCTCCACCACCTATAACGAGCCCTACCATGTCGCCCGCAAATTCGCGACGCTGGACCTGATCAGCGGCGGTCGCGCGGGCTGGAACATCGTCACCTCCTGGTCCGAGGCGGAGGCCAGGAACTTCAGCCGCGAGCAGCATCTGGAATACGACCTGCGCTACGAACGCGCCGCCGAATTCGTCGAGGTGGTGAAGGGGCTGTGGGACAGCTGGGAGCCGGACTGCATCGTCTACGACAAGGCCGGCGGACTGTTCTACGACGAGGAGCGGATGCATCTGCTGAACCATCGCGGCAAGCACTTCCAGGTGCGCGGGCCGCTCAACGTCTCCAATATGCCGCAGGGCCGGCCGATCATGGTGCAGGCCGGCGCGTCGGAGCCGGGGCGGGAGATCGCGGCGGCGACGGCCGACGTGGTCTATGCGGCGATGGATTCGATCCCGGCGGCCAAGGCCTATTACGACGATCTGAAGGGCCGCATGGCCAGGTATGGCCGCCAGTGCGACGACCTGAAGATCATGCCGGGCGTGCGCACCATCGTCGGTCGCACGCGTGCGGAGGCGCGGCAGAAGTTCGACAAGCTGCAGGCGCTGACCGACCCGCTGGTCGGGCTGGCGCGTGTCTATGCCGCGCTGGGCGACCTCAGCGGCTTCGATCTCGACGGGCCGGTCCCGGAGCCGCAGCGGGCGCCGGAAGTGCGTAGCAGCACGGCGCGGATGATGGAGCGTGCCCGCGCCGGCAATCTTACCATCCGTCAGCTCTGCCAGCAGGTGGTTGGCGGCGGTTTCTACCTCATCGGCACCGCTGCCGACATCGCCGATGGGCTGCAGGAGTGGTGGGAGGCCGAAGCCTGCGATGGCTTCAACATCCTGCCGCCCTACCTGCCGGGCTGCTGCGATGATTTCGTCGAGCTCATCACCCCGGAGCTGCAGCGCCGCGGCCTGTTCCGAAAGGCCTATGAGGGAAAGACGCTGCGCGAGAACCTCGGCCTGAAGCAGCACGTCAACCGCTACGCGGCGGCGCGTGCGGCGCAGTCGGCTGCGGCTGAATAGTGCCGGCCATGCGCCAGATGAAGCTCGGCCTGAACCTGGTGGGCAATGGCGCGCATGGCGGCGGCTGGCGGATGCCGGGTGCGCATCCCGCCGCCTCGCTCGACTTCGCGCTGTGGAAGCGGCTGGCCCAGCAGGCGGAGGCGGCGAAATTCCACTTCATGTTCTGGGCCGATGGCATCGCCGTGCGCAGCTCCGCCCGCGACGAGACGCAGCTGAGCTACGACAGCCGTATCGACGTCTTCGAGCCCTTCACCATCATGGGCACCGGCAAGCCCCTGGCGATCATCGCCGAGGACGTCGAGGGCGAAGCCCTGGCCACCCTGGTCGTGAACAAGATCCGCGGCACCTT
>CAXTJY010000040.1:0-4861 GCA_964244395.1 uncultured Rhodovarius sp. | reverse complement strand
AACGCTGATGCGCATCAGCGCAGCAGCCGTTCCAGCCCGCCGCGAATCTCCTGCTCGATGCGCCCCTTCACCATCATGGCGGCGCTCTCGGCGGTGACGGAGCGCTTGGGCTTCGTTGCCAGCGCCTCGACGACCTTCAACGAACCATACCACATCGCCCGCAAATTCGCCTCGTTGGACCACATCAGCGGCGGTCGGGCTGGCTGGAACGTCGTCACCTCCTGGTCCGAGCAGGAGGCGCTGAATTTCGGCCGTGACCGGCTGCTGGACCACGCCCTGCGCTACCGCCGGGCGGAAGAATTCGTCGATGTCGTCTTCGGCCTGTGGGACAGCTGGGAGGACGATGCCTTCATCGGCGACAAGGCGAGCGGCCAGTATTTCGACCCGGCGCGCCTGCACACCCCGCATCACAGGGGCGAGCATTTTGCCGTACGCGGGCCGCTGAACGTTGCGCGGCCGGTGCAAGGCTACCCTGTGATCGCCCAGGCGGGGTCCTCCGGCCCGGGGCAGGAGCTGGGCGCCCGCCTGGCCGACATCATCTACACCATGCAGAAATCCCGCGCCGACGCGGTGGCCTTCTACGACAGCGTGAAGGGCCGCGTGGTGGCGCATGGTCGTGCGCCCGAAAGCGCGCTGGTGATGCCCGGCATCATGCCCATCCTGGGGCGCAGCATGGCCGAGGCGCAGGCCCGCGCCGACCAACTGGCAGCGCTGATCCATCCCGAACTGGGCCTGGCGGCGCTTACACCCTCCTTCGGCGATCTCGGTGGCCATCCGCTGGATGGGCCGGTGCCGCCGCCGCTGGAGGTCACCAACAGCGTGAAATCAGCACATGAGCGGCTGGCGAGGCAACTGGAGGGCCGAACGATAACCATCCGCGAGCTCATCAACCAGCGGGCTGCCTCCGGGCACCATGTCTTCATCGGCACGCCGGCCAGCGTGGCCGATGAGATGGAGGACTGGTTCATGCATGGCGGCTGCGACGGGTGGAATATCCTGCCGCCGTTCCTGCCCGGGCCTGTCGAGGATGTCTTCACGCTGTTGATCCCGGAACTGCAGCGCCGCGGCCTGTTCCATAACGAGTACGAGGGCAGGACCTTCCGGGAAAACCTGGGTCTTGCGCGGCCGGAGCATCCGGCGAGGGCGGGTAGCGGCTGAGTAAGCCAGAGGCCGCCGCTTTCCGGCACACCCGCAACGCATAGCGGTGACGAGTGGATCCGCCGAATGTTGGTCGGGCAGCGTGCCCGCGGGCGCCGACTCTCGGTCCGCACACCGGCAGAGGCGGTCGAAAGCGCTGGCTCTGGACGAGATGATGAACGGACTACACTTCAGCCATCAAACCTTCGGATCGTTAAGCTTGACGCTCCGGGCCGGGCCGGCCATGTCCAGCATCGTGATGCTGAAGCGCCTCTGCCGGCTTTGTTCCTGCCGCCTCATCGCCATGCTGGCCGCCTTGCTCTTGGCCGGCGTCCTGCCGCACGGGCATACTCAAGCATCGGGCGAGGGCGTCGTGGAGACGGTGGTCGCGGCACCGGACCATGGTGACGCGCCGGACCATGGAGCGGCCGAACAGGCGCATTGCGGCCTGTGCCACGCGGCGCGCGCGCTGCTGCCACATTTTGGTGGCGCAGGCGCGCCCGGCGCCTGCGTGGGCGAGTTCTCGGGCTGGGCGACAGGGGCTGCGCCAGAAGGGCAGCACGGCCATGTCCTGGCACGGCCACCAAGAGGCGGCGCCGTAGCCTAGCCGCGGCCTGTCCGAGGACGGGCGCGGCGCACCGCGTTCCCGATCCTGAGATGCAAGGCCTGCCATGTACTGCTTGCGATTCCAACGCGCGCTCATCGGCGCAACCCTTCTGGCCGCTACCTCGTTGGCGCCGCTGGCCGCGCATGAGGGCCATGACGATGCCCCCACCGTTGCCGCCCCGGCCCGACCCCGGCTGGCGGTGCATTCCGACCTCTACGAAGTCGTCGCGGTGCGCGAGGCGCCGGACCGCCTGCGGATATGGTTGGACCGTTTCGAAGGCAACGCTCCCATCCGGGACGCCAGGTTGGAGATCACGCTGGGCGAGCGCATCCTGCCCGCCGAGCCCGATGCCGACGGGACATACACGCTGGTCTCGCCCCTGCTGGCCAACACCGGGCAGGCCTTCGATCTAATCTTCTCCATTACCGCCGGCCCGGATGGCGATGACCTCGTGAGCGGCACATTGCCGGCGCTGCCCCCGCCCGACCCGCATGTCGGCCCGTTCCAGGACCAGTGGCACGCGGCCCTGGAACGGCTGGCGCATGCGCCCTGGCTGGTGGCCGGCGGCGGCGCCCTGCTGGGCTTCGCGGCCGGGGTCGTCTGGGCCAGGCCGCGCCGCCGCAGGGCCTTCGCCGTCGCCATCGCGCTCCTGCTGGCCCCGGCGAGCGCGCATTCCAGCCCCGGCCACGACCATGGGGAGGCTGACACCCAGGCCGGCACCGCCGCGGTGGACGCACCCTCGCGCCTGCCGGATGGCCGGGTCTTCCTGCCCAAGGTCAGCCAGCGCCTGCTGGAGCTGCGCACCGTCACCCTGCGGGAAGAGGCCGCCTCACGCACTGTCACCATGGTTGGCCGAATCGTGGCCGACCCCAATCGCGGCGGCGTCGCCCAGAGCATTGCCGGCGGCCGCATTACACCGCCCGAGGGCGGACTGCCGCGGCTGGGCCAGGAGGTGCGGCGCGGTCAGGTGCTGGCGGTGGTCGAACCCGCCATCCCGGTCGCCGACCAGACCACCATCGCCGAGCGCGCCGGCGACATCGAGCAGCAGATTGCCACAGCCGAGGCCCGCCTGGCCCGCGCCCGCAACCTGGCGGCCAGCGGCGCCGGCACCCGCGTGCAGGTCATCGACACCGAGATCGAGCTGGAAGGCCTGCGCCGCCGCCGAATCCTGCTGTCACAGAACCGGGTCGCGCCGGAAGTGATCCGCGCCCCCGCCGATGGCGTCATCGCCAGCACCCGCGCCGTGGCTGGCCAAGTCGTGGCGGCGCAGGATGTGCTGTTCCAGATCGTCGACCCCTCCGGGCTGTGGGTGGAGGCGCTGGTCTTCGGCGGCGATTCTGCCATGGATCTGCGCGGCGCCACCGCCTCGGTGCGCGGCAGCCCGCCCATGCGGCTAGAATTGCAGGGCTTCGGCCGCGCGGTGCAGCAGGGCGCGACGCTGGTGCAGTTCCGGGTAGACGACCCCCAAGCCGGGCTGTCGCTAGGCCAGCCGGTCACGGTGGTGGCGCAGGTCTCGGACCCCATTCGCGGGCTCATCCTGCCGCGGGCGGCGGTGGTGCGGGCGGCCAATGGCGAGTCGGTGGTCTGGCGCCATGTCGAGCCCGAGACCTTCGCCGCCGCCCCGGTGCGGGTGGAGACCCTGGACGCCGGCCGCGTTCTGGTCGCCGCCGGCCTGGTGGCCGGCGAACGGGTGGTGGTGCAGGGCGCCGGCCTTGTGAACCAGGTGCGCTGACGCATGTTCCGCATCCTCGTCTCCGCCAGCCTGCGGGCCCGCCTCCTGGTGCTGGCCGCCTCGCTTGTCCTGGTGGGCTACGGCGCTTTCGTGCTGCCGCGCCTGCCGGTGGATGTTTTCCCCGACCTCAATCGCCCCACCGTCACCCTGCTGACCGAGGCGGAGGGTCTGGCGCCGGAGGAGGTCGAACGCCTGGTGACCTTCCCGATCGAGACGGCGATGAACGGCATGCCCGGCGTCACCCGGGTGCGCTCGGTTTCAGCCGTCTCGCTTTCCATCGTGTATGTCGAGTTCGAATGGTCGGCCGAGCTGTACCGCGCTCGCCAGCTGGTCGCCGAACGCTTGCAAACGCTGCGCGAGGCCCTGCCGCGCGGCGTCAACCCGGTCATGGGCCCGGTCTCCTCCATCATGGGCGAGATCATGCTGATCGCCGTGACCGGCCAGGGCCTGGATGCCATGGACGTTCGGGAGACGGCGGACTTCGTCATCCGCCCCCGGCTGCTCGCGGTGCCGGGCGTGTCGCAAGTCGTGCCGGCAGGCGGTGAGGTGCGGCAATACCGCGTCACCCCCGATCCCGCCGCCATGCTGGCGCTGGGCGTCAGCGCGGAACAACTGGAGGCGGCCGTCGCGCGCTTCGGCACCAACACCGGCGGCGGCTTCGTGGATCAGCGGGGGCGCGAATACCTCATCCGCAATCTGGGCCTGACCACCCGGCTGGCCGATCTGCGCGAGACGCCGGTGGCGCAGCGCCCGGGCAGCCCCACCCCGGTGCTGCTGCGGCAAGTGGCGCGGGTCGAATTCGCGGCCCGGCCGAGGCGCGGCGATGCCGGGTATCGCGGCGAGCCGGCCGTGGTCATCGCCGTACGCAAGGCGCCGGGGACCGACACCATCGGCGTCACCCGCGCGGTGGAGGCCACGCTGGCGGCGCTGCAGCCGGCCCTGCCTGCGGGCATCGACGCGACGAAGGTACAGTTCCGGCAGGCGGACTTCATCGCCACCTCGATCGCCAATGTGGAGACGGTGCTGCTGGAGGCCGCAGCCGTGGTCGCCGTGGTGCTGATCCTGTTCCTGTTGAATGTCCGGGCGACCGCCATCTCCCTGGTCGCCATACCGGTCTCCGTGCTGGCCACGGTGGTGGTGTTCCATGCCCTGGGGCTGACCATCAACACCATGACGCTGGGCGGCATCGCCATCGCCATCGGCGAGCTGGTGGACGATGCGGTGGTGGATGTGGAGAACATCCTGCGCCGGCTGCGCGAGAATGCCGGCCTAGCCATGCCGCGCCCGGTGCTGGTGGTGGTGGCGGCGGCGAGCCAGGAGGTGCGCTCCGGCATCGTCTATGCCACCGCCGTCGTGGTGCTGGTCTTCCTGCCGCTATTCGCGCT
>CAXTJY010000039.1:11948-13084 GCA_964244395.1 uncultured Rhodovarius sp. | reverse complement strand
AGGTGATGGGCCACCCCGAATGGCTGGAAGATGAACGGTTCAATTCCGGCGGCGCCCGCTCGAAGAACCGGCACGCCCTCAATGCACTGATCGATGCCGCGACCCGCACCAACACCACGGCTTACTGGGTAGAGACACTGAACGAGGCCGGCGTGCCTTGCGGCCCGATTAACAACATGCAGCAGGTCTTCGAGGATGCGCAGGTGAAGCACCTCGGCATCGCCCAGGCGCTGGACGACACGCTGTATCTGGGCCAGCCCTTTACCTTGTCGCGCACCGCATCCGAGATCGCGGCGCATCCGCCGGCGATCGGGGAGCATACCGACGCGATCCTGACCGAGGCGGGTTATGGGTCGGACGAGATCGCCGCCCTGCGCGCGGCGCAGGTGGTGTGATGCGGGTGGGGGCGGCCGAGATGAGGCGCCGCGGGGCGCTCCTGCTCGGCCTGGCGCTGCCGCGGCTGGCGCGGGCGCAGTGGCTGCCCTCCCGCCCCGTCCGCATCGTGGTCGGCTTTTCGGCCGGCGGCGGCACCGACATCACCGTGCGGACCCTGGCGGGGCGGCTGCAAGCGGCGCTTGGCCAGCCCGTGGTCGTCGACAACCGGCCAGGCGCGTCCGGCAACCTGTCCACCGAGTTGGTGGTTCGCGCGCCGCCTGATGGCCACACGCTGCTGATGGGCACGATCGCGGCGCTGGCGATCAACCCGACGCTGTACCGCAACCTGCCTTTCGACCCGCGGACGGATCTGACGCCGATCAGCCTTGCCGGGGACATACTGAATGTACTGGTTTGCGCGCCCGAAAAGCCCTTCGCGGACTTTGCCGGACTGCTGGCGGCAGGGAAGGCGCGGCCGGGGGAATTGAGCAATGGCCATTCCGGCGTCGGCGGCTCCGGCCATTTGGCGGGCGCGTTGCTTGACCGGATGGCCGGCATCGAGACGATCCAGGTGCCGTATCGCGGCGGCGGAGCGCTGATCGCGGATATCCTGTCCGGCAAGGTGGATTTCTCCTTCGCCACCGCCAGCACGACGCTAGCGGCGGTGGAGGTGGGGCGGCTGCGGGCACTGGCGGTGCCCAACCCGGTGCGCAGCCCGCTGCTGCCCGGGGCGCCGGCGGTGGCGGAGACGCTGCCGGGTT
>CAXTJY010000039.1:4321-11938 GCA_964244395.1 uncultured Rhodovarius sp. | reverse complement strand
GTTATGCCGTGGCGAACTGGAACGCGCTGCTGGGACCGCCCGGGCTGCCGGCCGAGATGGTGGCGACCTACAACCGCGCGATGCGCGAGGCGCTGGCCGATGCGGAGGTGGCAGCGAGCCTGCGGCGACATGGGGTGGAGCCTTCGCCGAGCTCGCCGGAGGAGCTGGCGCGGTTCATCCGGGACGAGACCGCGAAGTGGGCTCCGGTGATACGGACGAGTGGGGCGACGGTGGATTAGCGTTGTGGGTTGGTTAGTTTGGCCTAAATCCAGGCCATGCCCGATGGAAATCAGATTTCCGTCGCGAATGCCAAGGCGCGGATTTCTTCCCTGGTAAGCCAAGTCGAGAATGGTGCGGAATTTGTGCTCACTCGGCATGGCAAGCCGGTAGCACGACTCGTTCCGGTTGCGCCCGTCATCGATCGAAGGCCGGGCACGTTCAAAGGCCCTTTTTGGGAAAGCCTGACGGATGGGAAGATCATGGAAATCTTTTGTCCGATGACCGATGAGGAGGTGCGTGAGGAAGGGTGGGAGTGACCGGATTTCTCGCCGACGCCTGCGCACTGATTGTTTACTGTTCCTCGGTCGGGCCGGGGAGCATGAGCGCGTCGGCCCGGCATACCATGGCTGCTGGTAGTCTATTGGTTGCGGCCATCACAGTGATGGTATCTCAGCGCAAGGTCAGCATCGGGAAATTGGACATGCCGATGCCGGAGGGCGCTGTCACGGACTACCCAACCTTTCTGGCTGAGCAGGGATACGTGCTAGCTCCATTTGAGTGGCAGGACGCTGCCATGGCGGCGTCCCTGCCCGATCACCACCGCGACCCGTGGGACCGCGCCCTGGTCGCCATCGCGCTCCGCCGCAACCTGGCGGTCATCACCCTCGACCCTGTCTTCCGCCGCTACGGCGTCCGTACGCTCTGGTAGGCCCCGCCCCGCGGCCTCATATTCGCGGCCGCAGGAGAATTCAGCATGTCCGACCAGGTTCCCGTCACCGTCCTCACCGGCTACCTAGGCGCCGGCAAGACCACCCTTCTCAACCGCATCCTCACCGAGAATCACGGCAAGAAATACGCCGTGATCATCAACGAGTTCGGTGAGCTGGGCGTGGACAACGACCTCGTGGTGGATGCCGACGAGGAAGTGTTCGAGATGAACAACGGCTGCATCTGCTGCACCGTGCGCGGCGACCTGATCCGCATCGTCTCCGGCCTGATGAAGCGGCGGGAGAAGTTCGACGGCATCATCGTCGAGACCACCGGCCTGGCCGACCCCGCCCCGGTGGCGCAGACTTTCTTTGCCGATGACGACGTGAAGCGGGCGGCGAAGCTGGACAGCATCGTCACCGTGGTGGACGCCAAGAACCTGGCCGCCCGCCTGGCCGACAGCCGCGAGGCGGAGGAGCAGATCGCCTTCGCCGACCTGATCCTGCTGAACAAGATGGACCTGGTGAATGGCGAGGAGGCCGCCGAGGTCGAGCGCCGCATCCGCGCCATCAACCCCTGGGCCGAGATCATCCGCAGCACCAAGTCGGACGCGCCGGTGACCAGCGTGATCGGCCGCGAAAGCTTCAACCTGGAGAAGATTTTGGAGCGCGAGCCGGATTTCCTCTCGGGCGACGACACCCACAGCCATGACAGCAACGTGCTGAGCGTGAGCTTCAAGGTGGAGAAACCGCTGGACCCCGAGCGGTTCAACGCCTGGATCACCCAGCTGCTGGCCGCCAAGGGGCAAGATCTGCTGCGCACCAAGGGCATCCTGGCCTATGCCGGCGAGGACCGGCGCTTTGCCTTCCAGGCCGTGCACATGCTGGCGGATGGCGACTACATCCGGAACTGGCGGCCGGACGAGCCGCGGCACAGCCGCATCGTGTTCATCGGGCGGGACCTGAACCGGCCGCAGCTGCGGCGGGGGTTCGAGGCTTGCCAGGCGGATGCGCCGGCGACGAATTACGAGGCCGAACTCGCGCGCTGGAGCCCGCCGGCGTGAGCGATACGGTGGATCACGACTTCCTTCTGGGCAGCCGGGGCACGACGTGGGAACTCGGCGCCTATGTCGTGGGCGTGGCGTTCTGCCGCGCCACGGGGGTGGCCGGCTTTGGCGTGGGGGACGGCACCGTCCATATCGGTGGCACGTCACACCAGGCGCATAAAGGCGCGGTGCTGAGCCTGTGTGCCGACGTGAAATCCGGCTTCCTGACTGGCGGCGATGACGGCAAGCTGGCGCGCACCGCCGAGGCGACCGAGGTGCTGGCGGAGTATGGCAGTCGCTGGGTGGAGCATGTCGCGGCGCATCCGGATGGGATCAGGGCGGCCTCGGTGGGGCGGGCGCTGCATCTGCTGGACGGCAAGGGGGCTGCGCTGAAGTCGCTGGCGCATCCCTCCACCGTGGCGGGCATCGCCATCGACCCCAAGGGCAAGCGGGTGGCGGCGAGCCATTACAACGGCGCCTCGCTGTGGTTCGTGGCGGCGAAGGAAGACAAGCCGAAGCTGCTGGAATGGAAGGGCAGCCACGCCGCCATCGGCTTTTCGCCGGACGGCACGCATGTGGTGACGGCGATGCAGGAGATGTCGCTGCATGGCTGGCGACTGGCGGATGGGCAGCACATGCGGATGAGCGGCTACCCGACCAAGACGCATTTCCTGAGTTTTACCGCCAAGGGCCGCTGGCTGGCGACCTCGGGCGCGGAAAGCGTGGTGCTGTGGCCCTTCCATGGCGGCGGGCCGATGGGCAAGGCGCCCATCGAGCTGGCCGGCGGCGATGGCGTGATGTGCACCGCCGTGGCCAGCCACCCGCAGCATGAGGTGGTGGCGGCCGGCTTCGATGACGGGCTGGTGCTGATTGCCGAGGTGGCGAGCGGCAAGGTGGTGCCGGTGGCGCCGCCGGGGCAGGGGGCGGTGAGCGCGCTGGCGTGGAATGCGACGGGGAGTGTGCTGGCGTTCGGGACTGAGACGGGGTTTGCTGGGGTAGTGGATTTGGGGCGGCGGTGAGAAATGTATGGGACGCCATGGCCAAAGTTGATCACGGTGTTATATTCACGATTCGCATTGTGCTGTTCGGCTACTGGAGGGAGCGATGAGTAGGAGCGTCATAGCGACCTCGCCGCCGTCGCGCCGCTTCGATTGGGTCACGTCGGGGCAACGCGTCGGGGGTGACGCACCTTTCGACGTCGACGTGGGCGATTTCGAACCAGCTGCCGTCGTGCCAACTAAGGGGGCGCTTGTCCCGGAATGGCTCCTAATTGTGCCGCGGCTTAAAGCGTTGTCGGTTGCCGATCTGTCCGCGCACGAGCGCCGCAAAGTTCTCGCGTGCGCACGGGAGGTGTCAGAACAAATCGCCAAGGTCGCCGACGACGTGGTGCTATTTGAACACGGGCCGCGCAAGCAGGGAGCGGCTAACGGCTGCGGTGTGGACCAGGCCCATATTCATGTTATCGGATTAGACAAGCGGTTCCTGTCGTTTGTATTCCAGACTACGGCGAACGATTTGAGGTGGGAGCTTGCTGCCGGCGCCGACCCGTGGGATGGCGTTCCGGAACAGTCAGACTACATCGTGCTTATGAGGGGCGAACTGGCTTGGCGGGCTCTCACGCCAGAACCTACTTCTCAATTCATGCGTCGGAGGATCGCCAGTTTTGTCGGCACGCCCGGGGAGTGGGACTACCGGCGATATCCCCACGCCGCAAACGCCGAACGAACCAAATCCCTCTTCCGCTTCGGCAACGGCCCCTGAAGAGCCGCCTTCCTCAGTCTTACCAGCAGAGGACGATGGCTTCACGGATGGGCGCGAGCCTTGGGATTGGCGCTCGAAATACGGAGCAACGGCTTGGTGGCAGATAGTGGCGGAGGGCATAGCCGTAACGGTTTTGCTTTTTGGCGGTATCCTCCTGCTTTACTTACTAGCCGCAGGCGCGGGTGCGGGGTCTACGACAGAAACCCGGTCGCAAACGTGGTTGGGCCTCACTAACCTAACTACGGACCTCGTAACCTGGATAGCAGTAGCGCTCGGCGGGATGTGTGGCGGGTGCGCATTTTCACTTAAGTGGCTCTATCACAGCGTGGCAAACGGCAAATGGCATCGCGACAGGGTAGTCTGGCGCCTTATCGTCCCAGCCCTGTCAGCTACCCTGGCTCTGTTTACCGCGCTCATGATCGGCTCGGGCCTCATTCCAATCTTCAGCCGGACAGTCTTTGACAACTGGCGCGTGGGTGCCGCGTTTGGCTTTTTCGTAGGCTTCTTCTCCGACAATCTCGTCGCCAGCCTTCAACGTGTGGCGACCAACACTCTCGGAACGTCCGAACGCCCCAACAAGTCTGGTCGGGGCTAGAGTGAACGCTGCGGCCCAAACGATCAGGCTTCTTGATCATGGTGCCGATGGGGTTAGCTTGAGCGTGTCTGAGCATGGAGTGAAGACTAGAGGGCTTGCGCTCATTCCACCGCCTTGGCGATTGCCTTTTGCCGTCGTGCCCACGCAGGTTTTTACGCGCTGGCGGTCGCTTGGCGGCGAGGACCGTACATGGCTGATTGGTCAAGTCGCAAAGCAGGTTGTAGAGCACGCGCAGTCGTGGCAACCCGAATGGTTAGCAGGCATTATCCTACGGTCGAGTACCACGACAGAGACGCTTTCGGACAGAGGAGCCCATCGTTCGCCGCAATTGCCCGGGGACTACGGCGCAGCGAGCGTCGGGCAGGCGCTGACGGAGATGTACCAAGAGCACGAGGGCTACACCAGTTCAGAACTGGCGGTCCTGGTGCAGCCATTGTTGAGTCGCGCAATGTTTGGCCACCTGTCGAATGAGCGACGGGTTTCGAAGACCGTAAATCAATGGGAATGGGAGCAGGAGCGGCCCCGACGGGACGAAGGTAGGGTAAACTCGCAGCGGCACCAGCCGCCCTCTCTGTCTTCACCACTGCCTGCACGTGGTAAAAAAGGATTCGTCAATTCGATCAAGTCTGTCGGGGCTTGGGCGGCGGAGTTGGACAAAGGTCCCGCTCATCTGGAGTGGGCTTGGACAGATAATCGTCTTCTACTTCTTCAACTAGATTTCGAGGACGATGGACCTGATCACGGACAAAATCCCTTTGATTGGCAGCGGCAGGGTGACCATCGCCCTACAAGGCCCCCGCTTGAGGGCAGCGCCTTCACCCCGATCCCGAAGTCCGGGCCGACCTCACCGTGGAAGAAGATAGAAAAGACAAAGCTTTACGCGGCCGTACGTTCTGAGTGCTTTCCAAACCTTTTCACGATTACGGGTGACCGTCTTTCCGCGGAACTGAGCGCCGGGTCCGATCTAGAATCCCAACTCGAAGCGATCGCGGACGGGCGGGTTGTTTGTCGCACAGATGTAGATAAGCCGGGCTTCCCGCGTACCAACCTGCCTCGTACGCACACAGTTAATTCAGCCGGCGCCGTCACGGCAATGCAGGAATACATTACTCAACTCCATGCAAAGGGCGTTGCTCAGCAGGATATTTGCTTTCTTTTACACAAATTCATCCCAGCGGGCGCCGCAGCTTGGGCAAAGGCGGACCCGAGCAGCCAAATTGTCAGAGTGGACGGTCTTTGGGGCGTGCCAGATGGCCTCCAATACCTACCGCACGACACTTTTGAATACGATGTCGTTAATAAATCTCTGACAGGTGAGCGGATCAGATACAAGCCGCGCTTTGTGCAGGAGGTCGAAACCGGGGAGTGGAAAAGCCTTCGTGTGGGACGCCCTTACGTCCGACGTCGCAGCCTCAAGACCTCCGATGTGCGCGAGGTGGCGGAGGTGTCGTTGGAGCTGGCGAGGCGCGAGAACGCCCCGCTTTTGGTGATGTGGTTCTGCTCCATTCCGACCGAGATTGGGATTGGCCGAAACCTACCGTGGTTCAGTATGGCGCCCAACGCAGGAAGTCTGCTCAAGGACGGGGCTGACCCTGAGCATTTGCGTCGATGGCCACGACGCGTCGTCCGATCCCGGACCGACCTAGAGGCGATTGCGCAGGAGCAGCCGATCCAAATAATAATGACCTTAGACCCGGAGGTGAACTACATCCGCGATGACGAGGGGTTTCTTAAACGCGCGGTAGAGGTAGCGAAAGAACGGAAACTGGTAATAGAACTCGCCGGGTCCATACTCAGCCACGCATATTTCGAGTTAGAG
This sequence comes from uncultured Rhodovarius sp., assembly GCA_964244395.1. GTDB lineage: Bacteria > Pseudomonadota > Alphaproteobacteria > Acetobacterales > Acetobacteraceae > Rhodovarius. Next base: position 5,791 of record CAXTJY010000039.1, on the reverse strand, counting down.
CGAAGCGGAATTCCCATCCTGCTTGCCGACGAGGCGGATTACTCTCGAACCCGGCGGCGGCAGGACTACCGGAAACTCGTTCGCGAGAAGGTCCCGAACAAGATTGAGACGAAAGGTGAGGCAGTCGTCCAGACCACGCTTCCAAGGTCGGAACTGCGGCGTGCCCTTGTGGCAAAACTATTCGAGGAAGGTCAAGAAGTTCTAGCTGCACGCGAGCCCCAGGACGTTCGGGAGGAAATCGCGGATCTCTTGGAGGTGATCCGTGGGATCGCCGCCGTGACAGGCGTCGAGTGGGAAGCGGTCGAGGAAGCGGCGCGAGCCAAGCATGAGGAGAGGGGTGGGTTTGAGGGCGGCAGGGTCCTGGTTGAAACGTCCTATCCCAGCCTCAACCGCCCTAATCGCCGCCCTGCTAGCGTTTTGTCGCTCCGACAACTCGGCCGCGTGGTCGAGGAGGAGGACGCGGTTCAGCTCTCCTTCAACGCTCTTGTTGCGGCGGGATCCGATGGGACGCGCGTGCGTCTAGGTTCTATGATGGCTGTAGTCGCGATTTCATCTGAGGGGGTCGGCATCCGCATCGACACCGAACAAAGCCCCTCGGCAAGCCAACAACTCACCCTCCCGTTTCTCGAGTAAGATGAGATAGATTGCAGCTCAACCGTTACTTCTCTAGGTCAGCAAATTCTCCCGCATAGTCCCCCCCACATACTCCCGTCGAAACAACCCCCGCCGCTGCAACTCCGGCACCACCATCCGCCCAAAATCCTCAAAGCATCCCGGCGTCACATTCCCCGTCAGCACGAACCCATCGCACCCCTCCGCGTCGAACATCGCCTGCATATGGTCCGCCACCACTTGGGGCGTCCCCACCACCATCTTCCGCGGCTTCTTCACGGCATCCACGAAGCTGATCCCCTCCGTCTTCGCCGCATGCCGGTACCGCTCCTCGATCCCGCCATGCCCCTGCTCGCCCCGCGCCGCCACGAATTCCGCATCCGTCTTCGCCCGTCCCAAATCGGCGCCGAGCATGGCCGACTGCGTCGCCATCGCCAGCTCGCCGGGGATCAGCGCGTTCATATACGCCTCCTTCTCCCGCGCGATGCTCTCCGTCTCCCCCACCACCACCGAGATCGCGGGCAGCACCACGCATTGCCACGGCTCCCGCCCATGGGCGCCCATCCGCGACTTGATGTCGGCATACAGCTCCACCGCCTGCGCCGTGCCGGAGACGTTGCAGAAGATCGCCTCCGCCCAGCGCGCCGCGAATTCCCGCCCGCGCGGGGAGGACCCGGCCTGCATCAGCACAGGCCGCCCCTGCGGCGAGCGCGGCATCGTCATCGGCCCGCGCGTGCTGACATGCTCGCCCACGTAGTCGGCGTATTTGACCTGCGCCGGATGCGCGAACAGCCCCGATGCCTTGCCCATCACCAGCGCATCGACGCTGGCGGCGCGCCAGGCCGCGAAATCCGGCTC
>CAXTJY010000039.1:0-4311 GCA_964244395.1 uncultured Rhodovarius sp. | reverse complement strand
GGTCGTAGCGGTCGGACTTGGCCGGGATCTGCTTCAGGCCGAAATTCCGCGCCTCGAAATTCGTGGTCGAGGTCACGATGTTCCAGCACGCTCGCCCCTTCGACAGCAGGTCGATCGAGGCCAGCATCCGCGCCAGGTGGTAGGGCTGGTGGAAGGTGGTCGACAGCGTCGCCCCCAGCCCCAGGTGCTTCGTCACCCGCGCCATGATCGGCAGCACCATCATCGGGTCGAGGTAAGAGAGCTGCCCGCCATTCTCGACATAGGCGCGGAACGAATCCTGGTAGATGTCCGGGATGCCCAGCGTGTCGGCATAGAAGCAGCCGTCGAAGCACGCCGCCTCCAGCACCCGGGCGATGTGCTCGTAACGTTCGAAGCTCCAGGTATCGAGGTCGGTCGCGGGGTGGCGCCAGCCGCCGGGATGCGTCGCCGTCGGCCCGGTCTTGAGGTAGGCCATCAGGTGCATCTTGCGGTCGCGCATCAGCTCTTCCTCACATTCCAGAAGCGGTTAAAGCCGGGCAACATCCCGGTCACGTTCCGCCGCCAGGCGACGGGCTGGTAGAAGACGCCCAGCGGCACATAGGGCACCGTCTCATAGGCGCGTGCCTGCATCTGCTCGCACACGCGGCGTTGCGCCGCGGTGTCGGCGGTGGCCAGGAAGGCGTCGCGCATCGCCTCCATCTCGGCATCCACGTAGCTGCCCGGGGCCCCGCGCGCGCCTACGCCGCGCATCGAGCGGTGATCCGCCGGGTCCACGCTGCTGACCGCCGTGGTGGTCACGCAATAGACGCTCCAGCCGCCGCGATCCAAAGGCTGAGTGGAGTTCCAGCGCTGCACCATCGTGCCCCAGTCGATGCTCTGATAGTCGATGTTCAATCCGATGCGGCGCAGGGCGTCGGCCGCCACCTCGCTCATGGCGTTGATGGAATGGTAGTCGGTCGGCGCCATGAACACGATGCGCTCGCCGCGATAGCCGGCGGCCTGGATGGCGGCGCGGGCGGCGGCCAGGTCGCGCGGCGTGGTGGGCCGGCCGGCGTCATTCGCCATCGGCCCTGGGGTGAAATAGGCGATGTCGGCGCGCCACGTGCTGGCATCCTCCCCGGCCGCCGCGGTCATGCAATCGGTTTGCGAGATCGCCATGGCCACCGCGCGGCGCATCGCCGCGTTGTCGAACGGCGCGTGCAGGTGGTTGAAGCGCAGCAGCGCCAGGTAGCCCGCGGGGTCGAGGATTTCCGTGCGCAGGTTCCGGTTCCGCCGCAGCATGGGCACGATGTCGGGGATGGGCTGCGCCCACCAATCCACCTCGCCGGCCTGGAGCGCCGCCGCTACCGTCGCCGGGTCGGGCATGGTGCGCCACTCAACCCGCGGCACCAGGGCACGCTTCGGCCCGGCCAGGAAGCTCGGCGTTCCCTCGCGCGGCACGTAGCCCTCGAACCGTTCATAGACGTTGCGCGAGCCCGCCACCCGCTCGGCCGGCACATAGCGGAACGGCCCGCTGCCGATCACCTCCGCGACCTGCCGCATTGCCTCGGTGGCGGCCAGCCGCTCCGGCATGATGCAGGGCATGTTGCTGTTGGCCTTGCCCAAGATGTTGGGTAGCAGCGGAAAGGGGCGCTTGAGCCGGATGCGCACCTCCCGGTCCGACGCCGCGCTCATCTCCTCGATGATCGGCACCAGGTCGAGCGCGAAGGGGTCGCGTTGCAGCCAGCGCCGCAGGCTGGCCACCACGTCCCGCGCCAGCACCTGCGTGTTGTCATGGAACAGCAGCCCGTCGCGCAGGGTGATGCGCCATAGCTTGCCGTCATTCTCCACCACGTGTCCCGCCGCCATCTGCGGCTGGCCGACATAGTTTTCGTCGATGCCGTAGAGGGTGTCGAACACCATGAAGCCATGGTCGCGGGTGACGTAGGTGGTGGTGATCAGCGGGTCGAGAATCGCCAGGTCCGCCTGCGGCACGAAGCGAAGGGTCTGGTCGGCCTGGGCGCGCGCCGCACGGGGGGCGGCCAGCCCAGCCGCCGCGGCGCTGAACAAGTGACGTCGAAGCATGAGGAACTCTCCGGATCGCGGGCTGCGTCAGGCTATGCCGCCGGCGCCGCCCGCCCAGGGCGAATTGGCGCAATGCGGAATGCATCGCGACGGCCTTCGCCCGCGCGCTAGGCAGCCGGGTTGCGCCCGCCGCCAGTTTGCCCAATTCAAGCCCCGCAGCAGCGATGAAAGACCCCATGCTCCAAACCCAGCACCTCACCATGCCGCCCATCGGACTGGGCACCTGGCCGATGAAGGGCGCCGAATGCGAGGCCGCCATCGAAAGCGCCCTGGGCATCGGCTACCGCCATTTCGACACCGCCGAAATGTACGGCAATGAGGTCGAAGTCGGCCGCGCCCTGTCCGCCGCGCCGCGCGACAGCTTTTTCCTCACCACCAAGGCATGGTGGGACAAGCCGGACGGCCCCAGCATCCGCGCCGCCTGCGAAGCCAGCCTGACCAAGCTGAAGACCGGGTATCTCGACCTCTATCTTATCCACTGGCCCTCGCCCGGCCTGCAGCTGGCCAGCGCCCTGGAAGGGCTGGCGCGGATCCAAGCGGACGGCCTGGCCCGCGCCGTCGGCGTCGCCAACTTCCCCTCTGCCCTGCTGCGCCAGGCGCTCGCGCTGGGCATCGCGCCGCTGGCCTGCGACCAGGTGGAACACCACGCCCTGCTGCCGCAGGCGCCCTTGCTGGCCGTCACCGACCCGGCCGACATGGTGCTGACTTCCTACACCCCGCTGGGCAAGGGCGAGGTGCCGGCCCACCCCGCCTTCGCGCCCATTGCCGGGAAGCACGGCGCCACCCGCGCCCAGGTGGCACTGGCCTGGGCGCTGGCGCAAGGTCGTGTGGCGGTCATCCCCAAGGCGGCGAGCGCGGCGCGGCAGGCGGAGAATTTCGGCGCTTCGCAGATCCGGCTCGATGCCGAGGACCTGGCGGCGATTTCCGCCATCACCACCCGCAAGCGCTTCGTGGACCCCTCCTTCGCGCCGGAATGGGACGCCTGACACTTGCAACCCGCCCCCGCTTTGGGCGATTAGCGGCGATCATCAAGCGGGGACAGGCGATGGCCGAACAGGATGAAGACGAAGCGCCCGAACTGGGCATCACGCTGGAGACCGTGGCCACCATCGCCGACCTGCTGAATGCCCTCGAAGACGATGAGGCGGACGAGGAGGCGCTCGACGAGGATGAGGACGAGGACGCCGAGAAGGAGGACGAGATCAACGAGGAGCTCGTCGAGGAGATGGTCAACGAGCTGAGCGAGCCGGAGCAGGCGGCGCTGGTGGCCCTGGCCCTGATCGGCCGGGGCGACCACGAGGCGGAGGAGTGGGCAGAGGCGGTGAAGGCAGCCGCCGCCCGCAACGCCAAGTCGGACCCGGCGCAGTATCTGCTGGGGCTGGAAGGGGCAGGCTATCTGCTGGGCGAGGGGCTGGCCGCTTTTGGCATCTCACTGGACGAAATCGAGCGGTGAAGCGCATGGTGCCGGCATGCGTATGACCCTGGCGACCCTCCTGATGCTGTCGGCCGGCGCGCTGGCACAGAACTGGCCGAGCGAGACCGGATTGCAGCGGGACGGCTTCCGCGGCTCGATCGACACGCTGGACCGCTTCTTGGGCAATCAGACGCCGCAGCCGCAGGGCGAGGAGCTGCGCGGCCGGGTCGGTGGCTGGGCCGGCGAGGTGCGCGGCTGGTTCGAGCGGCAGGGTGAGAAGGTCGGGCAGAACGAGAGTGAGGGCGCCCGCTACTTCAACCTGCGCCGCGAATGGGAAGGCGATGTGGGGCGCCGCCGGTGATTCGGCCACTTCTCCTGCTGCTGGCGCTCGCGGCCTGTGGCGATTCTGCGGCCCCGCCGCCGACGGTGACCGGTAGCGTGCCGCCGCCGGCGCCCAGCCGGTTCGACGGTCAATATAACGGCACCGCCATCCGCAGCTTCGGCCCCGAATTCCAGTGCGGCCGGCAGAGCAATCCGCTCAGCCTGGTGGTGGCGCAAGGGCGTGCCACCGGCTCGTTGCCGCAGCAGGGGCAGGCCACCGGGGTGGTTTCCAGCGACGGCAGCCTGACCTTGCGCAGCGGGCTGGATGCGGCGGAGCGCAGCGCCGGCCGGATCAGCGACCGGTTCGAATTCACCGCGCGCTACCAGACACGGACCTGCGCCTGGGACATCCGGCTCAACCGCATCTAGCAGGCTGCTAAAGGACTGGCGGTAGAGGATGGGCGAGGGCATTTTCGTGCAGGAAAGGCCGGCCCGCAGACAGGATGCAGTTGCATCCTGGCAAGGGACGAACG
>CAXTJY010000038.1:12530-13305 GCA_964244395.1 uncultured Rhodovarius sp. | reverse complement strand
GGATCGCGCCGCCACCCCAGGCCACCATCCCGCCGCCGCCGCCTGACCCGGCGGCCGAGCCGCGCCCGATCCAGCCAATGCCACGCCTGTCCGCTGAAATACCGCCGCCCACAGTTCCGCCCGACCTTCTGTCGCCGCAGACGCCGCTGGAGCTTGCCCAGCCGCGCGTCCAGCCCGCGCCGCGCCCAACCCCACGCCCCGAGTCTCGCCCTCGGCCGCAGGTCCAGGCCCAGCCCAGCCCTCGCCTGCCTGGGCTGTATCTGCCGGAGGGTCCAAGCTTCTCCACGCCGCGGCCGCCGCCGGGCAGGCCGGACGGAACCCGCCAGCGCTTCGACCTGGCGGTCAATCCGCGCTTTCTGGAGGGCCGCGCCGCGGCCGACCCGACCGTGCGGGTGCGCGGCGCGCAGGTTGGGCCGGACTGGAACGGCGCCTTCCGCCGCTGGCTGGACCAGCACCTGCACTACCCGCTGCGTGCTATTCAGGAAGGCGACAGCGGCACGGTTCGCGTCATGATCACGGCGAACCCCGACGGCACGGTCCGCTCGGTCCGCCTGACCGGCGCCTCTGCCTCGCCGTTCCTGAACACCGGCACCACCATGCCGTTCGCCGGGGCGCGCCTGCCGGCCTTCCCGGCGGGCTCGGACCCGAATGGCGTCGAGGTGGATTTGACGGTGAACTACATCCTGATCCGGCGTTAATGCCCTGCCAGCCATTCCGGCACGCGGCGTAGCGCGTCCGTTCGCCCAGCGACGTTCGTGCCCAGCGAGACCCGGCT
>CAXTJY010000038.1:0-12520 GCA_964244395.1 uncultured Rhodovarius sp. | reverse complement strand
GATGTAGCCGGTGTCATGTTTATCGCCCTTGATCTGGAAGGCCGCGTGACGCTGTTGTGCTCGGTCGCCCTGTTCCTCGAGTATGAGGAGGTCCTCTCGCGGCAGAGTCTGGCTGCGGAAAGAGAGCGATGGATGGTCGAAATCGTGCCAGGCGTCCGCGTAAGTGTGGGCTGTGATCCGGTCGGGATAGGCCTGCGCCAGCCGCTGGCAATTGCGCGCCGCCGTCCAGTTGTCGCGCTCGCCCAGCAACAGCAGCATTGGCACACCCGGCGTCCAGGCGGGGCCGAGGCGCACGGTGTCGCCACACCCCGGGTAAAGGCCCACCGCCGCCCGGAACAGGCCGGCCGGCGGGTCCTGTGCCGCGGCCAGCATGGTGCTGCCGCCATCCGACCAGCCCAGCAGGATAGCGCCGCCCCCGGCCGACCAGGGCTGCGCCCCCGCCCAGCGCGCCGTGGCCCGGGCGTCGGCCCGGCGCTCCCGCGCGGCGGCAACCGGGAAGCCCGGCACGCCGCAGCCGCCGCCCAGGCCGCGGCTGCCGAAGCTGTCCGGGAAGATTACGGGGTGGCCGAGTTCGGACAGCCGCGCGGCCCAATCGGCCTCACGGACCGGCAAGCTCAGCGGCCGCCCGGCAGGGGCCAGGCCGGCGCACCCATGCAGCGCGACGATGGTGGGCCGCACCGGCATACCGACGGCGCGCACCAGCAGCGCTCGCAGCACCACGCCCTCCGGGCCGGGAATGCTGACCTGCTCAGGCACGGCCGGCTGGCGCGCGGAAGGGGCTACACAGGCGGACAGAACCAGGAGCGTCAGCCCCCTCATCGCGACCAAAGCAGCCCTTCTGACCTGACCGTTGCCCCGCGCCGGCAGCCGTCGCTTCATCGCGGCAGGCCGGCCACAAAATTGCGCACCCGTTCAAGCGCATCGCGCCGCGCCGCATGGTCGGTGCCGACACGGGCGCGGCCATTGTTGTTTACCGTGTAGGCCAGGCCGCTGCGCTCGGTCAGCGCCATGTCGGGTGCGTCGAAGCTGTGCACCGCGCCGGGATAGGAATGGTAGGTGACGTGCGCGGGATCGCGCGCGGCGAGCGCGGCGCAAGGTGCAGCTGGCGTCCAGTCATCCGCCTCGCCGATCAACAGCAGCATGGGACGTGTGCTGCGCCAGCCGGCGTAGCGGTTGTAGAAGGTGCAGCCGGGATAGAACGCAACGTAGCCCCGGATTGGCGCGTTCTCCGGCATGGCGGCGGTGGCCAAACGGTGCTGCCGCCATGCGACCAGCCCACGGCGACGACCCCGCCGGCTCCGCCCGAAGACCCATCTGGCTGGGCAAAGGGCTGCGCCGCAAGCCAGGTCGCGGCGGCAATGGCGTCCTGCCGCCGCTCCCGCCCCGGGCGGATGGTGCTGTCACGCACCGTGCATTGCTCACCCTGGCCGCGCGAGCCGAAGCTATCGGGCAGCAGCACCGCCTGGCCCCGCCCGGTGAATTCGGCCGCCCAGGCGCGATAAATCGGGAAGACCTGGCCATTGCGAAAGCGGAAACCGGAGCAGCCATGCAGGCCGAGAATCGCCGGGCCACGCGCCGGGCCGTCGGGCAGGAACAGCTCGGCCGTCAGGGTCACACCTTCGGGGCCGGGCAGCGAAACGGTCCGCTGCTCCGCCGCGCAGGCCGGGACCAGGAGGGCAAGAATGAGCAGGAACGGGCGCATCGCAAAATTCTGCGCCAGCCTTGCCACGCCCCGCAAGCGCCTTCCTTCGCGCCGGGAGTGATGGCAGGCTGCCGGCAAGGCAGAGGAAACCCCCATGGCATACAGCAACCCCGAAACCATCGCCCTGCATGGCGGCAGCCATCGCGCTGACCCCAACACCGGCAGCGTCGCTGTCCCGATCCATCAGACCACCTCGTTCCAGTTCCAGGACACCGGGCATGCCGCCCGCCTCTTCGGTCTGGCCGAGATGGGCAACATCTACAGCCGCATCATGAACCCGACCTGCGACGCGCTGGAGACGCGCGTGGCGCAGCTGGAGGGCGGGGTGGCCGCGCTGGCGGTAGGCAGCGGTCAGGCGGCCACCGCTTTCTGCGTGCTGAACCTGTGCGAGGCCGGCGACAACATCGTCTCCAGCACCGACCTGTATGGCGGCACCTGGAACCTCTTCGCCAACACGATGAAGCAGTTCGGCATCGAGGTCCGCTTCGCCGACCCGGCGGACCCGCAGAACTTCTCCCGCCTGACCGACGACCGCACCCGCTGCTGGTATGCGGAGACGTTGCCGAACCCCAAGCTCCAGGTCTTTCCGATCGCCGAGGTGGCGGCGCTGGGCCGCGCCATCGGCGTGCCGCTGATCATGGACAACACCGCGGCGCCAGTACTGTGCAAGCCGCTGGCGCTGGGCGCGGCGGTGGTGATGCATTCAACCACCAAATGGATTGGCGGGCATGGCACGAGCATTGGCGGCATCGTCGTCGATGGCGGCAATTTCGACTGGGAGGCGCATGCCGCACGCTTCCCCACGCTGAATAAGCCGGACCCGAGCTACCACGGTGCGGTCTGGGTCCAGGCGGTGAAGCCGATGGGGCCGATCGCCTACATCATCCGCATGCGCACCTGCCTGCTGCGCGACCTGGGCGCGCCGATGGCGCCGTTCAACGCCTTCATGTTCCTGCAAGGGCTGGAGACGCTGCCGCTGCGAATGGAACGGCACTGCGCCAATGCTACCAAAGTAGCGGCCTATCTGGCGAAGCATCCCAAGGTCGCCAGCGTGACCCACCCCTCGCTGTTCCAGGGCGAGGCGGCAAAACGGGCGTCCATCCTGAAAGGTGGCTTTGGCTCGCTGCTGGGGTTCGAGCTGAATGCGGGCGCGGAAGCCGGCAAGAAATTCATCGAGGGTCTGAAGATGTTCTACCATGTCGCCAATATCGGCGATGCACGCAGCCTGGCGATCCATCCGGCGACCACCACCCACAGCCAGTTGACGGTGGAGGAGCAGGCGATGTCAGGCGTCACGCCGGGCTACGTCCGCCTGTCCATCGGCATCGAGCACATCGACGACATCATCGCCGATCTGGAGCAGGCGTTGGCGGAATGAACTTCGCCGGCGCCTTTCCCTCTACCCGACTGCGCCGCAACCGCTACGACGACTGGAACCGGCGGCTGGCGGCGGAGAACGCGCTCTCGCCCGCCGATCTGATCTGGCCGATCTTTCTCACCAAGGGCGAAGGCCAGCGCACCCCGGTGGCGTCGATGCCGGGGGTCGACCGGGTCAGTGTCGATCTGGTGGCTGAGCATGTGGCTGACGCCGTATCGCTCGGGATCCCCGCCGTCGCGCTCTTCCCCTACACGCCCATCGACCAGCGCGACGAGGACGGCACCGAGGCGCTGGACCCGGACAACCTGATGTGCCGTGCCGCCCGCGCGTTGAAGGCCGCTCACCCCAATCTCGGGCTGATCGGCGATGTCGCGCTGGATACCTTCACAACCCACGGACATGATGGGGTGGTGCGGGATGGCTATGTGGACAACGAGGCGACGGTTGAGGTCCTGTGCCAGCAGGCGGTGCTCATGGCGGAGGCCGGCGTCGACGTCGTCGCCCCCTCCGACATGATGGACGGCCGCATCGGCAGCATCCGCGCCGCGCTGGACGCGAAGGGCCTGATCCACACGCGTATCATGAGCTACGCGGCGAAGTACGCATCCGGCTTCTATGCCCCTTTCCGCGACGCCGTGGGCAGCGAGGCGCTGCGCGGCAATTCCCGCCGCCTCGGCGACAAGAAGACCTACCAGATGGACCCCGCCAACTCCGACGAGGCGCTGCGCGAGGTCGCCATGGACATCGCCGAGGGCGCCGACATGGTGATGGTGAAGCCCGGGCTGCCGTATCTCGACATTGTCTGGCGGGTGCGGCGGGAGTTCGGCCTGCCGACCTTCGCCTACCAGGTCAGCGGCGAGTATTCGATGATCATGGCCGCGGTGGAACGTGGCTGGCTCGACCACGACCGGGCGATGATGGAAGCGCTGATGGGCTTCAAGCGCGCCGGCTGCCATGGCGTGCTGACCTATTTCGCGGTCAGTGCCGCCAGAAAACTTCGCGACGGCTGAGAACCGCGGGCCGGGTCGGGGGTTCTGCGGGAACCTCAAGGATCGCCGCAGCATCCTTCATCGCCGCACCCTTCTCGCCACCCCAGGCCTGCTGGCCGCCTGCACCACGCCGTCCGACCCCAGTGGCGAGGCGGATGCCGGGATGGCGGCACTGTTGCGCAGTTTCGCGGCCCTGGGCCCTGCCCCTATCGAGTCACTGACGCCGGAGGCCGCGCGCCGCCAGCCCACCCTGGCCGATGCGGTGCGGCAGCGCAGGGTGAGCTCGGGCGCCCGCTCTCGCCCCGCATCGCGACCATACGCGACCTGGCCATCCTGTCCGGCAGCGCCAGTCTGCAGGCGCGGCTCTATACCCCCGGCGGCGTCGCAGGCCCGCTTCCGCTGGTGGTGTATTTCCATGGCGGTGGTTGGGTCATCGCGGATCTCGACACCTATGACAGCTCGGCCCGCGCCATCGCAGTGGAATCGGGCGCCGCCGTCCTTTAGGTGCATTACCGGCAGGGGCCGGAGCACCGCTTTCCCGCCGCGCATGACGATGCGGTGACGGCGTGGCGCTGGACCGCCGCCAACGCCGCCAGCCTGGGCGCCGATCCACGCCGCATGGCGGTTGTGGGCGAGAGCGCCGGCGGCAATGTGGCCGCCAGTGTCGGTATCGCGGCACGCGACCAGGGGCTGGCGCGGCCTGCCATGCTTGGGTTGATCTACCCGGTGACGGGCACCGATACCAACACCCCATCCTACCAGCGCTACGCCATGGCGAAGCCGCTGAACAAGCCGATGATCGCATGGTTCCTACGCCACTTCCTGGCCGATCCAAGCCAGATGCGTGACCCGCGGCCGAACCTGTACCTGGGCTCAAGCCTGCGCGGCCTGCCGCCTAGCCTGATCATCAACGCCCAAATCGACCCGCTGTTGGATGACGGCGCGTTGCTCGAACGGGGGATGCTGGCGGCCGGATCGCCGGTGCGCCGCATGGTCTATCCCGGCGTCACGCATGAATTCTTCGGTGCCGATGCGGTGCTGAGCCGGGCCCGCGAGGCGCAAGGCCTGCTGGGTCGGGAACTGGCCTGCGCGCCAGTGGGCTGTAACCGGCCCGCTCAGCGGCTTGGCGCACCATTCAGGCTGGCGCCCAAGGCCTCGACCAGAGCGGTCAACCGAGGGACCGCGCGGATGGCCTCCGCATGTTCGCGGTAGTCCGCGGCCGCCTCGCCCTGGCGATCCAGGGCAGCCAGCGCCTCGATGCGTCCCAGCCGCGCTTCCTGCCACAATGGCGCTTCGGCCAGTGACCGGTCGAACTGCTGGAGCCCTTCCTCGGGCCGACCCAGCCGGGTGTAGGCTAGGCCCAGCGCCGTCAACGCCGAAGGATTCCGGGCATCCTGGCTGACCGCGCGGCGCGCCAGGGCCAGCGCCTCGCCATGCCGCCCCAATGCCAGCAGCGCCATTGCGGCCTCCGTCGGCGCCTGGCTGTCGGCGCGACCGCGCAGCAGCGAGGGCATGATTTCGGCCAGCGCCGCCGCCGCATCGCCTCGGTCGCGCAGCACCTGGCTCATGCCGACATGAACGAAGGGTGCCTCGGGCAACAGCCGCTGCGCCTCGCGCATCGCGGCCCATGCCTCGTCCAGCCGGCCCAGGTCACGCAGCGCCCGGCCGCGGCCATGCAGCTCGGCGCGCACCGACGCCATCCGGCCGCGGTACTCGGCGAGCAGGGCGTCGGCGAGCGCCAGTGACTCGGCGGCGCGGCCGCTACGCGCCAGTGAACGCGACAGCAAGAGCCGCAACGTCCGCTGCTCCTCCGGCGCCGCACTGCTGTCCTCCAGCATGCCGCCCAGCACCTGCTGCACCCGTGCCTCGGTGTCTGCCGTCTCAGCCAGCCACCAGGCGTACAGGCTGGGCTGTGTCGCCTTCAGGATGCTGGGGGCGGCGCGATCGACCAGCTGATAGGCGTCGTCGTGCCGCTCGTCGGCGATGACGCCCTCGCCCGGCATGCGCAGCCGGATGCGAAGCTGGTCGCCATCGATCGTGACCTCGCCGGTCACCCGCATGTCGCGGATGCCCAGCATGCCGCGAATCATCCCGGCGAAGGAGCGCAGCGAAATGCCGGCGATGGGCACGGTGAAGTCGGGCTGGCTGCCGGCAATCTCAGCGCCGGAGCGGCGCATCGGCTCGCCCCGCACCTGGTCTTCGACCCGGCTGATGCCATCGAGCAGGCGCAGCGCTACCACCTCCGGCGTCAGCCCGGCCTCGACCAGGCGGGCGGGCACCGAGATGGGCATGACCTCGATGACATCGCGTCGCAGCTCATTCACCAGCATCGCCAGGATGCCCAGGATGGCGAGGATCGGCACCGCCGCGGGGGTGGCGGCCCAAATTCGACCCAGGAAGCTGTCTTCGCGGAACACTTCCAAGCCTTCGGACAGGGCGGAGCCGGGGTCAAGCATCTTCCGGCCGGGCCGCACCCATGCGACAGCGCGGCATGGAACGCTTCGACGTGGTGGTGCTGGGGGCCGGGGCGGCGGGGTTGTTTGCCGCCATGCGGGCCGGCCAACGAGGCCGCCGCGTGCTGCTGCTCGACCATGCCGAGGAAGCTGGGAAGAAGATCCTGATTTCCGGCGGCGGCCGTTGCAACTTCACCAACACCGATTGCGCGCCTGAGCGCTTCATCTCCGCCGATCTGCGCTTCGCCCGCGCCGCGCTGGCGGGCTACCGGCCGGCGGATTTCATCGCGTTGGTGCGCAAGCACGGCATAGCATTCCACGAGAAGACACTAGGGCAACTGTTTTGCGATGGCTCGGCGCGACAGGTGGTGGCGATGCTGCTGGCGGAATGCGCGGCGGCAGGGGTGGAGCTGCGGCTGGGCGAGCGCGTCGGCGAAGTGTCCGCGGGCTTTCGGGTCGGCACCTCTCGCGGCGAAGTGGAGTGCGCCTCGCTGGTGCTGGCCACCGGCGGCTTGTCCATCCCGAAGATGGGCGCCACCAACCTCAGCCACCGCCTCGCCCGGCAATTCGGGCTGAGGCTGGAGGAGACGCGGCCCGGCCTGGTGCCGCTCACCTTCGGTGGCGAGGAACTGGCGCTGATGCAGCCATTGGCGGGGGTGGCGCTTCCGGTGGCGGCGAGTGCGGGGAAGAAGCGCTTCGAAGAGGGGATGCTGTTTACCCATCGCGGCTTGTCCGGACCGGCAGTGCTGCAGATCAGCTCCTATTGGAAGCAGGGCGAAGACATCGCGCTCAACCTGCTCCCGGGCTCCGATGCGGGCGCCGCGTTGCTGGCGCTGAAGCGCGAGCGGCCAAGGGTGGAAGCCCGCAACGGCCTGACCGGGCTGCTGCCGGCTCGCCTCGCGGCCAGCCTGGCCGAGCGGCATCTGCCGCCGCGCGTCATGGCCGACATCCCGGACCGCGCGCTGCACGCGCTGGCGGAGCGGCTGAAGCATTGGCGCCTGACGCCCATGGGCAGCGAGGGCTACGCCAAGGCGGAGGTCACCCTGGGGGGCGTGGCAACGGCGGGGCTGGACCCACGGGACTGCCAGGCCCGCGCGGTGCCGAGGCTGTTCGTGGTGGGCGAGGCTGTGGACGTGACCGGCTGGCTCGGCGGTTATAATTTTCAGTGGGCCTGGTCGTCGGGATGGGTCGCCGGCGATGCCGCTTAATCCGCCAGCCCTGCAAGCTCGGCGCGGAGTTCAGGAATGCCCGTCCCCTTCTCGCTCGAAGTGGTGATGACCAGCGGGTGCGCGGCGGTGTGCTTGCGGACCAACTCCTCAGCCTGCGCCTGGCGCTCGCGCAGCCAGTAGACCTTGGCGTCATCCGCCTTGGTGAGGACGATCTGGAACCCGACGGCGGCCTCGTTCAGCAGCTTCATGGCGGCCAGATCGCTGGCCTTGGTCTCGATGCGGGCGTCGAGCAGAAGCAGCACGCGCCGCAGCGTTGGCCGGCCCCGCAGGAAGTCGAACATTAGCCCCTGCCAGTCCTCCTTCACCGCCTTCGCCGCTTGGGCGTAGCCATAGCCCGGCATATCCACCAGCCCGAGCCGGCCGCCGAGATCGAAGAAGTTCAGCTGCTTCGTGCGGCCGGGCGTGTGTGACACCCGAGCGAGCGCGTTGTGCCCGACCAGCGCATTGATCAGCGACGACTTGCCCACGTTGGAGCGTCCGCACAACGCGATCTCCGGCAGGTTGGGGGGCGGCAGCTGGTCGATGCGCTGGGCGGCGAAGAAGAAGTCGCACGGCTTGGCGAAGAGCAGCCGACCCTCCTCGATCAGTGCCGTCCGCTCCGCATCGTCCCGCGCTTCCAGAAGTCCGGTCACGCAGGTTTCGCGGCCGCGTGCCGCCGCATGATCCACCATTGCTGCGCCATGCTCAGCAGGTTGTTCCAGGACCAGTAGATGACCAGTCCGGCCGGGAAGCTCGCCAGCATGAAGGTGAAGATGACCGGCATCCACTGGAAGATTTTAGCCTGAATGGGGTCTGGCGGCTGCGGGTTCAGCTTCTGCTGGAAGAACATGGTCACACCCATGATCAGCGCCCAGGCCGGGAGGTGGAAGAAGGCCGGCGGGTCGAACGGGATCAGGCCGAACAGATTGAAAACGTTAGTGGGATCAGGCGCCGAAAGGTCCTGGATCCAGCCGAAGAACGGCGCGTGCCGCATCTCGATGGTG
This sequence comes from uncultured Rhodovarius sp., assembly GCA_964244395.1. Lineage (GTDB taxonomy): Bacteria > Pseudomonadota > Alphaproteobacteria > Acetobacterales > Acetobacteraceae > Rhodovarius. The sequence continues at coordinate 3,786 of CAXTJY010000038.1, read as the reverse complement.
ACGAACAGCACCTTGTAGAGGGCGAAGAACACCGGAATCTGCAGCAGGATGGGCAGGCAGCCGCTGGCCGGGTTGATCTTTTCGGCTTTGTAAAGCGCCATCATTTCGCGCTGCATCGCCGTCGGGTCGTCCTTGTTGCGCTCGCGCAGCTCTTGCATCTTCGGGCCCAGCGTCTTCATGCCGGCCATGGATTTGTAGGCCTTGCTCGCCAGCGGGAAGAAGGCAAGTTTCAGCGCGAAGGTGAAGATCAGGATAGCGATGCCGAAATTGCCGGTGAGCTTGAAGATCCAGTCCAGCGCGTAGAAGAATGGCTTGGTGATGAAGTAGAACCAGCCGAAATCGATTGCCTTGTCGAAATCCTGGATACCCAGCTCGGTGCGGTACTGGTCCAGCAGATGCACTTCTTTGGCACCGGCGAACAGCCGGGTAGCCAGTTCGGCATTGGCCCCTGGGGCCACGATCTGCGGTGCCGGCGGCGCGATGTCGGCCTGCCAGCGATCGACGCCGGTTTCCGGAATATGGCGCAGGCTGTGGCGCAGCCGGGCTCCGGGGTCCTGCGGCATCAGGGCGGTCAGCCAGTATTTGTCGGTGAAGCCGGCCCAACCGCCGGTGCTGTCGCCCTCGAAGGGGGCGGCACCCCGGCGGTTCAACGCCTCCTTCTTGCCGGCGTCGTAGGTCCATTCAGTCAGGCGGCCGTCGAGCACGCCGACATAGCCTTCATGCAGGATGAAGAAGCCCTCGACGCGCGGCGTGCGCTCACGCCGCACCCGCGCCCAAGGCAGCACGGTGACGGCCTCGACGCCGGTGTTGCGCACGCGCTGCACGACAGAGAACATGTAATTCGCGTCCAGCCGCATCTCGGCCTCAAAGACTTGGCCCTGCCCGTTGTCCCACTCGAAAACGACAGGGCTGTCTGGCCCGAGTGGGCCGCCGGTGACCGCCCAGTCGGTGTTGTTGTCGGGCACGCGGGTCCGGTTGTCCGCCGCGGTCCAACCCCATTGCGCGAAATAGCCGTCCTCGCGGCCGCGGGGGTTGAGCAGGCGGACCAATTCCGAGCCCGGCTGGGTGGTCTGCGCGTAGTCGCGCAAAGTGAGGGTATCCAGCGTCAGGCCGCGGGCGGAGACGCTGCCCTGCACCCGGCGGTTCTCGACCGCGACGCGTACTGCCGGGGCCGTCGGGGCCTCGGCAGTGGCGGCATCGCCCGGCGTCGCCGTGGATGCGGTGGCGGACGGAGCCGGAGTGGCCGGCCGCGTCACCTGCGCAGGGGGCGGCGGCACGTCGGGCCGGTTGGCACGGTTGTACACGTCGAACACCAGCAGGATGCCGATGGAGATGGCGATGGCCGCCATCAGGCGCTTCTGGTCCATGAGTTCCGTGACTAACGTGATGGGGTGTGGGGAGGCACGGGGTCATACCCGCCCTTGTGCCAGGGGTTGCAGCGCAATATGCGCGCCGCCGCAAGCCCCGTGCCGCGGATGGCGCCGTGCGTGGCCAGCGCCTCCAACGCAAATTCCGAACAGGAGGGGAAATGCCGGCAATGGGCGCCGATGAAAGGCCGCAGCGTGTATTGGTAGACACGCACTGCGCCGCGCAACGTCGTCACCGCAGCACCGTGTTGCAGTCGCATGAAAGTCACCTGCGCACGCCCAGCTTGTCGATCGCGGCGCGCAGATCGGCCCGGAGCTCGATGAAGCTGTTCAGCCGGATGGCCTCGCGCGCCACCAGGACGATGTCGTGGCCTGTTGTGGTGGCAAGCTCCAGCCGGGCTGCGGCGCGCATCCGGCGCTTGGCGCGGTTGCGGACGACAGCATTCCCCAGTTTCTTGGTGGCGGTGAAGCCCAGCCGCGTCTCGCCACTTTGAGGCAGCACCTGCACCAGAAGCGCGCCCCTGGCATGCTTGCGACCGCGCCCGGCGACAGCCAGGAACTCGGCCCGCTTCTTCAGCCGGCTGAAGCCGGCCATGACCTTCAGGCCGTCAGCTTGGCGCGGCCCTTGGCGCGACGGGTGGCCACGACCTTGCGGCCACCAACGGTCGCCATCCGGGCGCGATAGCCATGCCGGCGCTTCCGGACGAGCTTGGAGGGCTGATAGGTACGCTTCACGGGAACTACTCCTGGCAGGCAAGGCGAATGGGAGCCGGTGTATAGGGAAGCGGTGGGGAGTGCGTCAACCTGTTGAAGCCGGCGGTACGGGCTGCTATCAAACTGCTATCATGGCACAGCTTCTGATCCGCAACGTGGATGACCGTTTGGTGGAAGGGTTGAAGCTCCGCGCCCGCGCCGCCGGCACTTCGCTGGAGGCGGAAGCGCGCGCCGCGCTGGAGCGTGAGTGGAAGCGGGAGGCTGACGAGCGCGTCGCCCGCATCAAGGCGCTGGCTGCCAGGACGCCGCCACAACCTACAGGCTTGCCCCTTGCCCAGGATCTGGTTCGGGAAGATCGGGACCGCTGATGCTGGTGATCGATGCGTCCGTCGCTATCAAATGGTATATTGAGGAAGTCGGCAGTCAGGACGCGAGGGTGATTTTGGCCGAGCGCCAACTCATCGCCCCACGGTTCCTGCTTATCGAATTCAGCAATGTCCTCTCGAAGCTCGTGCGGCGTGGAACTTTGTTGGCGGAGGTTGCGCAAGATTACTGCGGCGATCTTCCTGCGGCGATTTCCTTTCCGGTGCCGGATGACAGCCTCATCAAGCCGGCGCTGGACCTGGCCGTGCGCCACAATCATGCAGTGTATCATTGCCTCTACGTCGCGCTCGCCATCCGTGAGCATGCGCAGCTCGTCACCGCAGATCGACCATTGGCGAAGCGCTTCAGCACGATCGCCGACATCCGCCTCCTTTAGCTCACCACCGGATTCCGCAGCGTGCCGATTCCCTGCACCCGCATTTCCACCCAGTCACCAGGGTTCATGAAGCGCGGTGGAGTGAAGCTGATGCCCACCCCCTCCGGCGTCCCCGTTGCGATGACATCCCCCGCCTGCAGCGTCATACCCGAGCTGATATGCGCGATGAGCTGCTTCACGTTGAAGATCATGTACCGGGTGTTGGAGTTCTGCCGTTCCTCACCGCTGACCGCGCACCACACATCCAGCGCATGCGGGTCGGCGATCTCATCTGCCGTCACGATGCACGGCCCCATCGGCGCGAAACTGTCCTGCCCCTTGCTGAAGCACCACTGGCCGCCATGCCGCATGTCGCGGGCCGAGACGTCGTTGATGATGGTGTAGCCAAACACGTGGTCCAGCGCTTCGGCCTCGGCGATGTTGCGGCCGCCTCGCCCGATGATGACACCCAGCTCTGCTTCGTAATCCAGCATCTTCGTGACCGCCGGCTTCACGATCGGCGCGTCCGGCCCAATGATCGCGGTGTCCGGCTTGATGAAGACGACGGGATGCGTCGGCATTTCCTGCGGTGTCTGCATCGTGCGCGCGCTCTCATCCACATGCGCGCGATAGTTCAACCCGATGCCGATGATGCCCTTGGGCGTGCGCAACATCGGCGCCAGCAGTTTCACCTCGGCCAGCGGAATGCCGGCGGTGTCCGCCGCCGCGACCAGCGATCGCACCACCTCCAGCACCTCGGGCCCGGCCTCGATCAGCCCCAACATGTCGCGCGGCAGCGTGGCGTCGATGGCGGCCAGGTCGCGCACCGTCTCGCCGGTCAGCACGCCCAGTCGCGGGGCGCCGCCGGCAGAGCCGCCTGCGGTGAAGGTGACGAACTGCATCTCAGGCGTACCGGATCACGGGCTGCTGGCCATCCGGATGCGCTTCCTCGCGGTACAGCCCCAG
>CAXTJY010000037.1:12011-13440 GCA_964244395.1 uncultured Rhodovarius sp. | reverse complement strand
CACCAGCCACTCTAGCGCCGCATCGCTGCCCGGCTGCGCGCCCCTGAAGATGCCGGCCGAGAACACAGCGCCCACATTCGCCCCCTCCGGCAGGCGGCCGACGATGTCCACGCCCTCCACCGCCATCAGCTCGCTCACCTGCTGAACCGCCAGCGCCACCTCGCCGCTCGCAGCCAGCGTCGCGGTGAAGCCCTGCGGGATGATGGTCGCCTTGGCGTTCACTTCGGCGGCGATGCTAAGCCGCTCAATCAGCCCGGCGAAGAAGATGCCGCTGGCGCCGGCCCTGGAATAGGCCAGCGTGGGCGTCGCCAGCAGCGTCGCCCGCAGCGCCGCCACGCTGGAGATGTCGGGCTTCGCCGCCCCAGCCCGCACCGCCAGGCCGACGAAGCTGCGCGCCACGTCGCGTTTGGAGACCAGCACCCCCGAGGCGGCCAGCGCATCCACCGCCTCCATGGTCAGTACCGCGAGATCTGCCGGCTCGCCGGCCTCGATGCGGGCCAGCAGCCTCGCCGTCGGTTCATACACCACCTCGGCCGCCGGGGCGCCGGGCTCGGCCAGCGCCTGCCGCAGCAATACCGCCACCGCCAGGGTGGAAAAGATGCGCAGGCTCACGCCCGCATCGCCGGCAGCATCCTGTCGGCCTGGGGCGGCAGGAATTCGGTGCGCATCACCCGCCGCCAGTCCGGCGCCACCGGCACCTCGAAGGCGCGGGCGGCGATCCGCATCATCGCCTCCGCCTTGACCGGCTCGACATATCCCACGCCGTGCTCCGCCACCGCCGCCGTCAGCACGGCCTCGCGGAAGATGAAGCGCATCCGCTCATCCTCCAGCGCCGGGTCGGCCAGAGCCTCGCGGGCGCGGACGGCGGCGATGGCGGCAGCGGGGTCGCTCAGCACATCCTTCACGCCCTGCACCGTCACCCGCACCAGGGCGCGCACCATCTCCGGCTCGGCCGCAGCCAGGGCCTCCGGCACCACCAGCCCGTTGCCGTAAATGTCCACGCCGTGGTCGTTGAAGCGAAACATCCGGATGTCGGCCGGTGCCGATCCCAGCGTCCGCAGCGAAAAGAAAGCGCCGGAGGTGAAGGCGGTGATCGCCTCCGCCTCGCCCCGGAACAGCATCGGCTCCCGCAGCGGCGGCGCCACGTTCACCCAGGTCACGCTATCCGCCGGGAAGCCGTTGGCCTGGGCGAAGGCCGGGAACAACACCCGCCCGGCATCGCCCGGCGGCGCCGCGATCCGCTTGCCGCGCAGATCCGCCGGCCGTTCGACGCCGCGGCCGGCCAGCGTGATCACCGCCGCCAGGGTCCGGTCGAAATACTGGAAGACGTTGACCACGGCGCGCGAGGGGTTCTCGGCATTGAACTTCACCACCGCGCCGGGGTCGCCGAAGCCGATCTCCGCCGCTCCCGCCCCCACCCGGGTGATGA
>CAXTJY010000037.1:7442-12001 GCA_964244395.1 uncultured Rhodovarius sp. | reverse complement strand
CAAGCTGCCGGTCGGCTGGGTGCTGGTCGAGGAAATGCTGCCGGCCCCGGCGGTCCGCCCGCCGAAGCCGCGGATCAGCGTGACGTTCAACCCCTCGCGCGCGAAGTATCCGCGCTCGGCGGCCAGGAACCAGGCGGCGTGGTAGCCCTGCGGCACCCAATCCAGCATCAGCCGCAGCGCACGCGGCTGCGCGAAGGCGGGGGCGGCGAGCAGCGGCAGCGTGGCCACCGCGCGGCGGGGAATGGTCATGGAAGCTCCTTCCAGGATGCGCCGTTTCCGGCCGGTGCGGTCAATCGGGCGGCCGGCCGGGCCTCGCTCCCTGCCGCCGCTTTCGCCTTCAGTATCGTTGTGTGGACGTTGCAAAATCCAGTGCCACGATCCCGATTTCCGGTCGTCCGGAGCGGCCGATCCGGCTGAATGCTTGGGATTGAGGCGCGAATGCCAGACACTGCCGTTTGCAGGCCCCGGTCGTGTGCCGACCGGTATGGGGGATGGGAATGCGTTCTGGAATTCACTGGTCCGACTCAACCAAGGTGCCGAGCGTCCTGCGGTTCATCGATGCATTGCTGCGGCGTCATCAGGAGAAGATTTGTGTCCAGTCTGGGCTGATGCTGCAGCCCCATGAAAAGACGCGCCATCTTCAGGTAACGGGCGAAAACGTGGTCCTCCCGATAAGGCACTTGGGTGCGTCGACAGATTTCAAGCAACTGAGGCCGCGCCTTCCTGTATTGTAACAAGGTAAGGGACGGCCAAAGGTGATGTTCGACCTGATAGTTGGTCCAACCGTGCAGGAAGTCGTGGACATCGCCGCCGGCGTGGTAGTTCACGGTGCCTAGTACAGTCTGCGCGTTGAATTCAGTTCGGTTCCGGGCGCCGTTTGTGAAAAGCGCTATATCGGCCGCGCAGTGGCTTGGCCTGATGCACACGAAGGTCTGCGCATTGTGAAACAACTCAGCCATCATCAAATTGGCGAGCATATTTCCGGCCGCCCACGCCCCGAGTGGCGAGACGATCAGCGCCGGCAGGAAGAAACGCACTGTCATGTAGGCCGCGTAGCTGCCCATCCATGGCGGCACCGCGACGTCCGGCATGTGGGGATGAGGTCTCCCCAGGCTATGACCGAATGGAGCATTCTTGCCCCTCCACGCGCGCTCGCGTCGCATGCGCGGGGCGTAGTACGAAAACTTCCAGGTCAGCGTGAACCAGCCCAGTAGCAGAAGCCGAAGCCAGATCGGGCGACCGCACAGCCAGGTCGAATCCATAACGTCCTTGTCGAGGGGCGCTTGTGTATTGGGGTGGTGGAGGTGGTTATGGGTGTAGAGCCAGTCCTCGTTTTGCCACCAATCCTGCCAATCGACGAACCTTCGCCAGCCCCGCGCGAACCGTTTTCGGGTGTACCGGGCCGGAATGCCAGGGACTGAGTCGTAGCCGCCGTGCCCAACGTGGTGGCCGATGATGAAGCGGGCCATCATGCCCTGCGCCAGGAGAGCGGCGCTCAGCGGGTTCGGTGCGATCCATGCGGTTGCGAGCCCGAGGAGGGAGAACAGACGTCCGACACATTCGATTTTCTGGAGATGCCGCAGATCTTCGTGGCCAATGTCACGGCGCAGAGCCTGGTCCAGCTTGCCCACTTCTCTGCTGAAAGTCACGAAATCTGCCTGCGCGCCTGTCGAGGCGCCCCCGGGCGCTGGCCCGCCCACGCCGATCACCATCCGCCGGCCGCGGCGTCGCGGGCCGCGCCTGTGGCGGTGAAGATCAGCCCATCGTCGCAGCCCCGCAGCGTCACCCGGTCATCCGGGTACCATCCACGCATGGGGCAAGCGAGCCAGAGCAGGGAACGGAAAAGCATGCGCTGCATCAGGCCGCTGGGTCGGTCAGTAAAAGCTCCGCCAGCAGGGTTTCCAGCAGCTCCGGCAACGCCAACGGCGTCGCCCCGCCGCCGCCGCGCCCGAACGGCCCGGCGGCCTGACGCGCCGTCAGCCCCATGCGCACCGCCAGGCGCAGCAGCGCCGCGTCGCAATCGGCGCGCGACGGCCTGCATTCGATGGCCAGCTCCGGCGGCAGCAGGTCGTTGATGCCGGTCAGCGCCAGCCGCTCACCCTCGACCAGGCGGTGGCTGACAACGCCATGTGCCGCCCGCTCGCCCCGTCCCACCACGAAGCTGCGATGCGTCAGGCCCGGCGCCACCCAAGCGATGCGCCGCCGGTACAGGCCGCCGAAGCGACGCAGCGCCGCGGCCACCGCATCCGCCATCGCATTGTGCATGGCGACATAGGCGCGCTTTTCGCTCGGCCCCCATTTCCACTGGGCGGGCCCGACGCGGATGGCACTGTGGTCGGCCCGCCAGGGCGACACCGCGTTGCCGCGATTCTCGAACAGGCCGGGGTCGTCATAGGCGATGGCGGGGGAAACCCTGCCTTCATATTCCAGCATGTGCTCGTACGGCACGAGCCCCAGCGGCTCCGAGATCACCGCCCGGTGCACCACCAGCCCCGATGGGTGCAGCAGCGGCGCCTGCGACAGCAGCGGATTGCCATTCCCCAACCCCTGCGGCACGAACCCCGCATCCAGCAACGCCTGATTGATGCGCCGGTGCTCCGTGCTGCGATTGTACGGCTTGGTGGCGGTGCAGGGCAGCATGAGGAGGATGCGGTCGCCTTCCGGCAAATCGGGCTGGTAGCGCTCGCCGGCGAAGGCGATCCAGTCGGCGATGCGCGGATGGGCGAGCGAATCCACATTGTCCTGCGGCGAATACAGGCAAAGGCTTTCGTCCAGTTCGAAGGGCGGCGTGTATTTGCGCCGGCTTTCCAGCACCCGCGCGGCGCGGTCGTCGGTCGTCACCATGGCAGGGCACGGGGCGAAATGCGGCGTGGCTTCGCCGTGCTGGCTGCGTCAGCCGCGCAACCAGCAGTGGCGGCGTTCGCCTCTTGGCGCGGCGCCAGAACCCATCGACACCGCATGGCGTTCGCCTGCTCCAACATGACCCTCATGTCTCCAGGATCGCCGTCGGGAACAGCTCTTCCGGCACCAGGTCGCGCGTCAGGGCGCCTTCCGCGCGCATGTAGCGGATGAGGGTGACCAGCGTATCGCGGTTCTTCGCGAAGCCGGTCGGCCAGAAGTCGCGGCCCAGCTCGCGCTCCGTCATCTCCATGTGCTGCACCGCCCAGGGTAGCATGGTGCCCAGGGTGGCGCTGTCGTGCAGCCGCGCCTGCGCCACCGCCTGCGCTTCCGCGAAGGCCTTGTAGAGCGCCATCGGCAGCCAAGGATGGGCTTCAACGATGGCCGTCTTCACCGCGATCAGATGCATCGGCGGGTGCAGCCCAGTCCGTTTGAAGAAGGCCAGCTCCGCCGCCATCGAATCCTCGAACAGCCGCCCCACGCGCTCCGACGCGGTGAAGAAGCTGGACGGCGCGCGGGCAGTGTACAGCGCATCGATCTCGCCGCTCTCCAGCATGGCCGACAGGGTGGCGTCGGGACGGTGCTCGATGGTGTATCCGGCCGGGTATTCCTGCGGGTGATCGTCGCCGGTGCGCGGCACCTCCGCCCCCGCCGAGACATAGATCGGCGACCGCGCCGGCAGCCCGTAATGCTCGTCGAAGATGCCGCGCAGCCACTGCGCCGCCGCCATGTCCCACACCATGGTGCCGATGCGCTTGCCGGCCAGGTCTGCGGGCTTGGTAAACCCCCGCCGCCTGTGCACGAACACGCAGGAAAAGCGGAAATGCCGCGACGGAAACACCGGAATGCCGACATACTCCTGGCTCGGCCGATTGAAGTGCCGCAGCCAGGTGGCGATCGGGAACTCGCAGCAATCGAATCGATGCGTCGTCAGCTGGATGTTGAACAGCGGCTGCAACGGCAGCATCTCGGCCCGCGCCTCCACCCCCTCGATCTTCACCGTCCCCTCGGCGATGGCGCGGGTCCGGTCGGCGTCCGACAGGCCGATGCTCAGCGGGATCATGTCAGCTTCCCTTGTTCAGGCCACTGCCGCGGCAGCGGTCAGCATCTCGACCGTGGCCAGCAGCTCGGCGTCGCGCATCGGCCCGGCGATGAGGGACAGCCCCGCCGGCACCCCATCCACCCGGGCCAGCGGCATGGAGACCTGCGGCAGCCGGCACAGGCTGGCGACGCAGGTCAGCGTCAAAGTGCGGTCGCGGAATTCGATCTGCCCGTCCACGCCGGCGGGGCGGCGCGGCGGCAAATCATGCGCGGTCGGCAGCAGGATCATGGCGCCATCGGCCAGCAGGGCGTGCAGCCGCGCCGTCAGCGCCTCGCGCGCCGGCCATGCCTCGGGCGCCGGCGGGGTGCGGGCGGCCAGCGCCATGCGCTCCTCCACGGCGGGGCTGAGCCGGCGGCCGGGGCGCGATGCCCACTCGCCATGAGTGCCCCACAACTCGTTCAACTGGGTTGGCCTGAAGGTGGCGAGCCAATGCTCGACGCCCTCCTCGAAAAGCCGGATGGGCTCCGCCGGCCCCAGCGCGGCAGCGGCGGCGCGTGTCGCCTCTGCTACCCCTGGCGCGCACAGCGCGAAGGCATCCTCCGCCAACAGCAGCCGAGGC
>CAXTJY010000037.1:0-7432 GCA_964244395.1 uncultured Rhodovarius sp. | reverse complement strand
GGCTGGCGGGGCCGGGCCGGGCCAAAATACACCTCGCCGACCGGGCGCAGCATCGTCGCGTCGCGCGCCAGCCAGCCCAGCGTGTCGAAGCTCGGCGCCATCGGCATCACGCCGGCGGTGGACAGGCGACCATGCGTGGTGCGCAGCCCCCACAACCCGCAGAAGCTGGCCGGCACCCGCACGCTGCCGCCGGTGTCCGTCCCCATCGCGAAGTCGCACAGCCCCTGCGCCACCGCGCTCGCCGAGCCGGAGGACGAGCCGCCCGGCACCCGGTCCCACGCCGCCGGGTTCGGCGGCGTACCGTAATGCGGGTTTTCCCCGAACATGCCGCAGGCCAGCTCGTCGGTGATGGTCTTGCCGATCAGCCAGGCGCCGGCGCCGAGCAGCGGCAGCAGGGCCACGGCGGTGGTGTTGCTGAACGGCGCCTCGGCCAGCCGGTCCGGGCTGCCCCAGCCGCTGCGGGTGCCGTTGGTGGCGTAGCGCAGGCCGGCCAGCGCGCCCGTATCCGCGCCCGCCACTTCGGTCTCATCGACAAACCCTGGCCTCATTCGGCGGCGTTCCGGAGCGAGCGCGGGGGCAGGCCGTAGCTGGCCATCAGCCCCTCCACCATGCCCTTCGACCCGGACCAGTCGTGAAATCGGTACGCATTCCCCCGCGTCACGAAGGGCGCCCCCGAATAGAACATCTCGTACTGCAGATGCCGGCTGCCGAATTCGCTGCCCACCGCGTCCCACACCAGCTTCATCAGCTTCACCCGCCCCTCGCTGTCGGTGACCGGCGAGCGTTGCGCCGCATGGATCAGCGACTCGATCTCGCCGCCGTCGAAATCGGCCGCGGCGGAGGGCACCATGATCAGCCCACCGCCGGATAGCCCCCTGATCGCATCGATGAACTCGGGATAGGTGGTCTGCGCCACCACCTGGGCGGCGCAGAGCAGCGCGCGGTCCGGCACCCAGTAGCCGTGGAACGCTTCGCCCTTGGTCTCCATGGCGATCACCAGCGCCTCGACGGTGCTGGCCTTGGCAGCCAGCAGACCCAGCGTCTCCCGCGTCTGCGGGAAGCCGATGATGCCGTTCACCTCCGCCACCTTGTGCGCCAGGCCCAGCAGGAAGCGCAGCTTCACCATCAGCCGCACGATGCATTGGTGGTTCTGCATCACATGCGCCCGGGTCTCGTGCCACTGCGCCTGCGCCATCCGAAGGTCGCGATGGACGAAGACGCGCTCCCAAGGGATTTTCACGTCATCGAAGAAGACGACGGCGTCGGTCTCATCGAAGCGCGTGCTGAGCGGGTAGTCGAACTCGCTGGTCGCCGCCGCGGCGTAGCTGCGGCGGGAGTGCAGCTTCAGCCCCGGCGCGTTCATCGGCAGGGCCGCGGTGAAGGCATAGGCTTCGTCGCCCGGCATCAGCGCCTGGAAGCCGCTGACCATCAGCTCATCGGCCATCACCGCCGAGGTCGCCAGCATCTTGGCGCCGCGAATGGTGATGCCCGCACTGTCCTCATCGACGATCTGCGCCACCAGGTCGCGCCCCGGCTGGCCGGACGCCGACTTCGACTTGTCGGCCTGCGGGTTGACGATGACGTAGGACAGGAACAGGTCGCGGTCGCGGATGTGCCGGAAGTAGTCCTCCAGCGCCGCCCGTCGGGCGCCTTCGAACACATGCGCCCCCATCATGAAGCCCACGAAGGTGGAAGCGACATGGTCCGGCGAGCGGCCGATCATGCCGCAGCTTTGCTCGGCGATGCGCTCCAGCGCCACGCGGCGGGCGGTGAACTCGGCCAGGTTGCGCGGCATCGACCAGGCCAGCCCGACCCGCCCGCCGCTGGTCGGGCTTTCGAAGGTCTGACTCTCCGCATGCTCGGCCTGATACGCGTACAGAGTTGCAGCCGAGCTCACGGCGCCGCGAAAGGCCGGGTCGGTGGTCACGTCGGCCACGCTCCGGCCGTCGAGGAAGATCTGCCGGCCGTCACGCAGGCCGGCGACATAGGCAGCGGGGTCACGGCTCATGGCAGTCGCCCTTCGGATGCGAGGCGGAGGTCGGTCAGCTCGGGCTCATCATAGGCACGAAGATCGGCCTCGTGCGCATCGGCCTGATGCAGGAAGATGTCGCGCACGATGCCCTGGGAGATGCGTCGCGCCGTGGCGCCCAAGGTGGAGATGCCGCCGGAGGAGCCGTGGCTGACCAGGGCGGCAAAGCCGGAACTGCGCAGGCGTGACAGCCAGGGCGCGTCGCCGGTGAAGGCGAAGCTGCCATCGAGATACGGAAATCCGCCCATCGTCGCATCGGCCTCCTCGGGCGGCGGGCTGTAGCGGTCGCGCCACAGGGCGATATGCGGTGCCACCGCCGCAAGCTCGGGCCGCGCCGCCGGGTCGATGGCGATGCCGGTGGCGGCGATGACGAAATCCGCCTCCACCGCGCCGGCCGGCGTTTCAAGCATCACGCCAAGACGCTCCTCCGGCGCAATCCCCTCCCGCGCGGCCAGCACCGGCGCCCCCAGCCGCAGATGGAATGCCGGGTTGACCGCGCATCTGGAAAAACTGTCCTGCGGCGGCGGCTGGTTGCGGCCCAGGATGTGGCGAATGATGCGCCACCGTGCCGCATCGGGCAGCTCGCCGAAATGATCCAGGAAGCCGGCGAATTCCATCCAGCGGTTGGGGTTGCTGCGCGGCAGCGCCGGCCGGCGCACCAGCATGTCCACCCGTGCCGCCCCCGCCTCCAGCGCCGTCGCCGCATTGTCGATGACCTGCGCGCTATGGGCCCAGCGGTGGCGGGGCAGGGCGGCAATCACCGTCGGCGCCCGCCACTCGCCCAACCCGTCCATGCCGCTGGCCAGCACGACATGCCGGGCGCGCCAGGCCCGGCCGCCGGCCTCCACCCGGAATAGCTCGCCTTCCGGCACGATGGCGCCGACGCTCGCGTCATGCCGCACCGCAAGCCCCAGCGTGTCCCGCAGCCAGTGCAGGTATTCCTGCCAGGTCTCGCGCGGAATGCGGTCCAGGGCGGCCCAGGCCGCCGCGCCGAAGCGCGCCTCATACCAGGCCCGGGCGGACAGGGACGGCACGCCCAGCTCCGGCCCCAGCACATGCTTGGGCGTGCGCAGCGTGCGCATGCGGGCGAAACCGGTCCATACCGCCGAGGCACCCTCCGGCAGCGCATCCAGCAGCACCACATCCTCGACCATGGCGCGCTTCAACGCCCAGGCGACGGCCAGCCCCGTCTGCCCCGCTCCGACGACGATCACCTGATGCGCGCCCGGAATGGGGCGGACCCACGGCCGCGCCGGGTAGCCCAGCGTCTCCAATTCCCACCGGACGCGCGCGGCGAGGGACTGCATGGGCTCGGTGATGGGGGCGATATGATTCAGCCGGGCAATCCGATGGGTCAGGTGGATCGCCCCGGTCCGATGTTCCGGCTCCCCGGGGGTGGCGGTGTTAAAGCAAAGCTGGCGGGACGTTCCAAGGGCCCTCTAACCGGTGATTAAGAGTCACCGGGCGGACTTGCCCCGGCTTTGGGCAGTAGGCCATGCATTCGGGTGACCGGCCGCGCGGCTCGCAATCCGCGATGCCGCCTCCCCGTTTGCGGCCAGGCAGGTTGCCTAAGGCGCCGGCGCCGGCGTCGAAGTCCCCGGCCCCTCGCCCATGATCAGCAGCACCGTCTCCTCATCCTTCGCCCCGTCATAGTGGATGCCGCGGGCGAAATGGGTGACGAAGCTGCCGGCGGTGACCGGTACCGTCGACGCCGGTTCGAAGCGGTTGCCCGTGCCCATCCACCAGGTGCCGGACAGCACGGTGATGAAGCGGTCGTTCGGGTGGAAATGCGGCCGCGACATGTGGCCGGGCAGCCAGCGATTCATCACCACGTAGAAGCCGGGCTGCGACGGGTTGCCGACCAGGATGGCCTGCTGGTTGCCGTTGGCCGTCACCGGCCCCCAGGGAATCTGCGCCGGCAGCCGGAAGGCGATGGCCGCGGGATCGAGCGTTTGCGCCAGGGCGGGCAGGCACAGGGCCATCAGAAGCAGGGTGCGTTTCAGCATCGTTGGGTTCCTCCAGCCTTCACGCTATCAGGCGATCTGCAACTCCTGCAACGACACCTCCAGCTCCTGAAAACTCGGCATCAGATCGGTCGGCGCCACCTTGCGCCCCGTCTCCACGCTCACCTGCGGCGCGTTGCCGTGCAGATGGGCCACCACCACGGCGCGGATCACCTCGTAATACAGCGCCTCCTCCTCCACCACGCCCTTCAGCCGCGTCGCCATCGGCCCCATCAGCCCATAGGCCAGCAGCACGCCCAGAAAGGTGCCGACCAGCGCGCCGCCGATCATGCCGCCCAGAACCGCCGGCGGCTGGTCGATGGCGGCCATGGTCTTGATCACGCCCAGCACGGCGGCGACGATGCCCAGCGCCGGCAGCGCATCCGCCATCGACTGCATGGCGTGCGAGGGGTGCATCTCCTCCTCCTTCATCTTCTTCAGCTCCTTGGACATGATGTCCTCGATCTGATGCGGATCGTCGGCGTTCATCCCCACCATGCGCAGGTAGTCGCAGATCAGCACCACGGCGTGGTGGTCACCGGCGATCTTGGGGAATTGGTTGAAGGCCGCGCTGTCCTCCGGCTTCTCGATATGCGGCTCCAACGCCATGGCGCCCTTGGTCTGGGCCAAGCGGACGAAGTAGTACATCAGCGACAAAAGCTCGGTGTAGTCGGCCTTCCGGAAGCGGCTGCCTTTCAGAATTTTCCCGAAGCCGCCGAGTGTGTGCTTGATGCCGCCGATCGAGTTGGCCATTACGAAGGTGCCGATGGCGGCACCGCCGATCATCATCATCTCATACGGCAGCGAGTGCAGGATGATGCCGAACTTGCCGCCGGCGATGGTGTAACCGCCGAACACCGTAACCAGCAGGAAGACGAGACCGCCGATGGTGGTCATCGTGGGGCCTCCGGGCGCAGGGCGCTATCGGGGGCGGCCAGGCGTGACGCTGTGTCCGCGTTCCCCGTCCGTGCGCCCGGCTGCGCGGCCGGCTGGCGCGCTGCGGCATCCGCGCCGCCCAGGCGGGGGGCGCTATTCGCGGGATCGGGCCGCGGCGCCTGGGCCTGGCGCAGCAGGGTGATGGCGACGCGCCGGTTGCCGGCCGCGGTTGGCTGCGCCGGCAGATGCGGCTCGCGGTCCGCCGCGCCGGCCACGGTGCGAATCCGGCTGTCGGCGATGCCGGCCTCCAGCAGCAGGCGCCGCGCGGCATTGGCCCGCTCGGCCGACAACTCCCAATTGCTGCGGCCCTCGCCTCGAAACGGCGTCGCATCGGTATGCCCGGTGATCTGGATCGGGTTCGGCAGCCGGGCCGCGGCGGTGGCCACGGCGCGGATCAGCAGCCGCGTCCGTTCGTTCGGCTGGGCGTTGCCGGTGGCGAACATCGGCAAGCCATCGGCGTCCAGCAACTGGATGCGCAGCCCTTCCGGCGTGATCTCCACGCTGACCTGGCCGACCAGCGCCGCCATCGCCGGGTCCGCGCCCATCGCCTGGCGCAGGGCATCGGCCGCCTGCTCCATCGCCGTCTGCTCGCGTCGGGTGAGTTCCAGGCGCAGCGCGACGTCGGTCATTCGCGCCGCGTCGCTGTCGCGCCCCTCGCCGGACCGCACGAATTCGCCGGGGCCGATGCCTGCCGGGGCGCGCGCTGCCGCCTGTGCCGCCGCCTCGCCGCCCGGCCCTCGCGCGCCGGCGCCTTCGCTCGCCTGGGCCTCGCGCCGTGGCGAGGTCGGCGGCGATTCCAGCTCATCCTCCTCATCCTCGACATCCAGCCGCGTCGGCCTATGGCCGTGCTCGATCCGGATCGAACCCGCATCCCGCGCCATCCGCCCCGCGCTGTTGATCGTCATGCCGCCGAACGGCATCCCCATGCCCGATGAGCCCGAGGACATGGCGTTGGACGGGTTGAAGTAGTCCGCCAGCCCGCGCCGCTGCTCCTCCGTCGTCGCGTTCAGCAGCCACATCAGCAGGAAGAAGGCCATCATCGCGGTCACGAAATCGGCGTAGGCCACCTTCCAGGCGCCGCCGTGATGGCCATGCGCGGCCTCCTCGATCCGCTTGATGACGATGGTGCTGCCTTCGCCCCTCTTGCCCTTGGCCATGCTCGATTCCGCTTTCTGCGGTCGCAATTTGCCGTGCGGCGGTGAATGGCCGCCTAACGCCGCCCACCCGTGTTGCGGGCCAGATAACAGCATGGTAAGGCCCGGCCAGCCGCGACATTCCACCTTTGGCGCGGCGCGGCATCGCCTTGTTTTTCGGGAAATTCCTGTGGTTGACAGCACCTCCGCCAAGATCGCGCCCAACCCCACGGGGCTGGCCGAGCGCTATGCGCTGGCGTTGCTCGGCCTGGCGGACGACAAGCGGCAAGCCGAGCCTGGCGCGCTGGACCGCATCGCCGCAGACCTCGAATCGCTGCTCGACCTCTGGCGCAACGACGAAGGCTTCCGCGCCTTCATCGCCGACCCGCGGCTCGGCTCGGCCGATCAGAAGGCGGGTGCCTTCGCCATCATCGACCGCGCCGGCATCGGCACCGAGGTCCGCAACCTCGTCGGCGTGCTGATCACCAACCGGCGCCTGGGCGAATTCGCCGCCGTGGCCGCCGCCTTCGGCGTCAAGCTCGCCGAACGGCGCGGACAGCAGATCGCTTACGTCACCACCGCGCATGAGCTGCGCAACACTCAACGCGCCCAGATCGCCGCCCGCCTGACCGAGGCCGGTTTCTCCGGCGTGAAGCTGACCGAGACGATCGACCCCTCCATCCTGGGCGGGCTGATCGTGCGCATCGGCTCGCGCCTGTACGACAATTCCATCAAATCCAAATTGCAGCGCCTGCAATACGTCATGAAGGGGGCCGCCTGAGCCATGGACATTCGTCCCGCCGAAATTTCCGAGATCCTGAAGGGCCAGATCGCCAATTTCGATTCGGAGGCCAATGTCGCCGAAGTCGGCACCGTGCTGACGGTGGGTGACGGCATCGCCCGCGTCTACGGCTTGCAGAACGTGATGTCGGGCGAGCTGGTCGAGTTCCCCGGCGCCGGCATCAAGGGCATGGCGCTGAACCTGGAGACCGACAATGTCGGCGTCGTGCTGTTCGGCGACGACCGGAAGGTGAAGGAAGGCGACACCGTCAGCCGCACCGGCGCCATCGTGGACGTGACCGTGGGCAAGGGCCTGCTGGGCCGCGTCGTGGACGGCCTGGGCAACCCCATCGACGGCAAGGGCCCGATCATGGGCGAGCGTCGCCTGGTCGAGGTCAAGGCGCCCGGCGTCATCCCGCGCAAGAGCGTGCACGAGCCGATGCAGACCGGCATCAAGGCCATCGACAGCCTGATCCCCATCGGCCGCGGCCAGCGGGAGCTGGTCATCGGCGACCGCCAGACCGGCAAGACCGCCGTCATCATCGACACCA
>CAXTJY010000036.1:0-13447 GCA_964244395.1 uncultured Rhodovarius sp. | reverse complement strand
GACCCGCTCGGCTGAGCGCTACCAGTTCTCGTCGATCTCGTCGCCGGGCGCGTCCGGCGTGCTCGGGGATCTGCGTCCACCCGGCGCGGCCGCGCTCGACCGCATCGCTCACCACCGTGTGCCAGCCGCGGCGCAGGAAGTAGCTTTGCCAGCCCGCCCGGCCGTCGGGTGTGGTCTCCCAGGTGACGCCGGTCAGGCCGCCGCCATGCCACATCAGCATGGGCACGGCGCCGCGCATCGGCGCCGGCACCATGTATTGCGCGTACATGCCGGCCATCAGGTAGGTGCCGTTGGGGTCCACCTGCGCCGGCACGCCGCCGGGGCTGAACAGGACCTCGCGAGTAGGCTGGCCGCTCACCACCACCTCGCGGCCGCCGATGTGGAAGCTGCCGAAATCGCTCAGCGTCACGGGCTGGGCGCCCGCCATCAGCGGCGCCAGCAGAAGCAGGGCGAGGAATAGGCGCATGCGGTCAATCCCAGGTCGGACAGGTGACAGAAGAGTCGTGGGCAAGGCCGTGGCGGACATATCGGCAATCCGCCCGGGAACCGCCGGCAAGGCAGGGCTCGTGCTGCCCCCTCAATCGACGGTGATGTTGGCGCGCCGCACCACCTCGGCCCAGCGCACCCGCTCCTCACGGATAAGCCGGCCGAAGCCGGGACCGTCCATGGTGGAGGGCTCGCAGCCCTCCTCGCGCAGCCGGCTGATCAGCGCCGGGTCGGCCAGCGCCACCCGCTGCGCCTCGGTCAGCTTGGCGACGATGGGCGCCGGCGTTCCGGCCCGCACCAGGATGCCGTACCAGGCCGTCGCCTTGTATCCCGGCACCGTGGCGGCCACCGGTGGGATGCCCGGCAGCACATCGATGGACCGCTCGCCGGTCACCGCCAGCGCGCGCAGCTGCCCGCCCGAGATCAGGCCGACCGCCGAGGGCAGCGTGGTGATCATGAAGTGCAACGTGCCGCCCACCACGTCGGTCAGCGCCGGCGAGGCGCCGCGATACGGGATGTGCTCGGCCTCCGTCCCCGCCATCTGCATCAGCAGCGCCGCGGCCAGGTGGCTGGCCGAGCCGTTGCTGGCCGAGCCGTAGGTGATGTTGCCGTTCGCAGCCCTGATCTCCGCCATCAGCCCGGCGAAGTCCGTGGCGCGGGAGCGGCTGCCGACCACCACCACCAGCGGCGCGTCGGCGATCAGGCCGATGGGCGTCAGTGTGGTCTCCGGGTTGTGCCGCAGGTTTCGGAACAGGGTCGGGTTCACGCTCATCGGCCCGTGATTGCCCATCAGCAGCGTGTAGCCATCGGCCGGCGAGGTGGCGCAGGTCTCGGTGGCGAGGTTGCCGCCGGCGCCGGGCTTGTTCTCGACGATGACCTGCTGGCCGAGCGGCGGCGTCAGCGCCTGGGCCAGGGTGCGGGCGATGAGGTCGGTGCCGCCGCCGGCGGCGAAGGCTGTGAGGATGCGCAGCGGGCGCGCGGGAAAGGCTGGCTGGGCCCCTACGCCGCGAGGCGCCAGGAGGCTGGCCGGCAGGGCGGCCAACAGGGTGCGGCGAGCGATCATCGCGGGACGATCGCTCCCGTCCGAATGCGTGGCCATCGTCGTGTCGCCGCGTGCACCGGTTTTCATTCGGCCGCCATCCCTTGCGCGATGGCGACGCCATCGTCACGCGTTGCCTCCATGGACTGCCCCGCCCAGACCCTGCCGGGTATCAGCAAGGTGCCCTCCATGATGCGCCGCGCGGTGCGCAACATGCCGGCCCAGGCGACGTCCTCGGTGCCGTTCATTGCGATCGGCACTTCGATGATGCCACCGGGGTGGCGGATCAGCACCACGTCGCCGGCGCTGGGCGGCACGGTCGTGCCCGGCACCTTGGAGGCGGCGGCCAGGCAGATCGCCCCGGTCACCGCCAGCGCCTTGTGCACGGCATGCGGCGTCAGGTAGCGCACGGCGAAGTCGGCGCCCTCGGTCGGACCGACGAGGCCTACCTTGGGCACCACGCTGTCGGTCACGTCGCCGAAGCCCATGCGCCGCCCTGCTTCCATGCGGATGGCCTCGATGCGGGCCAGTAGCGGCTTGTTTCCGTCGATCTCCACCGGCGTGGCCTCGGCGGAAGTGCCGATGTCGGCTGCCCGCAGGATCATCATCGGCATGGCGCAATCGACGAGCGAGACCTCGACGCCATCGATCACATCCGTGCGCAGCCCGGTCGGGAACAGCTTGCCGGTCTTGGCGCCCGCGATCTCGCGGAAGCGTAGCTGAACGGGTGCGGCGGTGCCGTTCACGCCGGGGATCTCGGCGTCGCCCTCATACGTCACCTCGCCACCCGGGGTCTGCACCAGGGCATCGACCAGGGCCCCGGTGTTGGTGTTGCGGATGCGCACCAGCGTCTCCTCGCCGGTGGCCCGCACCATGCCGGCCTCCAGCGCGAAGGGGCCGACACCGGCCAGCATGTTGCCGCAGTTGGGCCTGGTATCGATGAGGGCGCGGCCGATATCCACCTGGGCGAAGAGGTAATTCACATCCACCCCGGGCTCGGTGCCGGGCGAGACGATGGCGACCTTGCTGGTCAGCGAATTGGCGCCGCCGATGCCGTCGACCTGGAGCTGGTGCGGGCTGCCCATGGCGGCCAGCAACACCGCGTCGCGCGTGGCGACATCGGCCGGCAGATCGGAAGCCAGGAAATAGGGGCCGCGGCTGGAGCCGCCGCGCATGATGACGCAGGGAATTCGGGTTTGCCGCATGGTGTCCTCCGGTGCCTGAATGTCGCGCTTGACCCGGCCGCGCGCAAGCCGGAATGGTTGCTCATGCCCGAAGCCCCGCACCCCGCTTCCCTGCTGGAAACCCTGGTCCGGATCACCGGCCCCACCGGCCTGCTGACGGGCACCGATGCGGCGCCCATGCTGACGGATTGGCGCAATCTGTATCAGGGCGCCGCCCTGGCCGTGCTGCGGCCCGGCAGCACGCAGGAGCTGTCGGAATGCGTGCGCGCCTGCGTCGCCGCCCGGGTGCCGATGGTCCCGCAGGGCGGCAATACCTCCATGGTGGGCGGCGCCACGCCCGACGAATCCGGCCGGCAGATCGTTGTGGCGCTCACCCGGATGAACCGGGTGCGCGACGTCGACACTAACGACATGACGATGGTGGCCGAGGCCGGGCTGGTGCTGAAGACGGCGCAGGATGTCGCCCGCGATGCCGGCGCGCTGTTCCCGCTCAGCCTGGGCGCCGAAGGCTCGGCCACCATCGGCGGCGTGCTCTCCACCAATGCCGGCGGCAACACCACCGTGCGCTACGGCAACGCGCGCGAGCTGATGCTGGGCCTGGAATGCGTGATGCCGGACGGCACGATCTGGAACGGCCTGCGCCGCCTGCGCAAGGACAACACCGGCTATGCGCTGCGGCATTTGATGGTGGGCGCCGAGGGCACGCTGGGCTTCATCACCGCCGCCGCGCTGCGGCTGTTCCCATTGCCGCGCGAGGAGGCGGTGGCGTTCTGCGCCGTGGCGGACGAGGCGGCCGCCCTGGCACTGTTCCGCCGCTTCCGCGACCAGGATGAGAGCGCGGTGCGCGCCTTCGAATACATGTCCGCCGGCAGCCTGCATCTGGTGCTGGACAATGTGGCTGGCGTGGTGCTGCCGCTGGCCGAGCGGGCGCAGCATTACGTGCTGGTGGACCTCGCCTCCAGCCGGCCGAATGCCGGGCTGCGCGGATTGCTGGAGGGCGTGCTGGAAGCCTCGATGGAAGCCGGCGAGGTGTTGGACGCCGCACTGGCCGAATCCGTCGCCCAGCGCGCCGCCATCTGGAAGCTGCGCGAGGAGCATCCGGAGGGCCAGAAACGCGCCGGCGCCTCGGTCAAGAACGACGTCTCGGTGCCGGTATCGGCGGTGCCGGAGATGGTGCGGCGCTCCTCCGAAGCGCTGGTCAAGCTGATCCCCGGCAGCAGGCCGGTTCCCTTCGGCCACCTGGGCGACGGCAACATCCACATGAACCTGGCCCAGCCGCTGGACATGGACCCCGCCGCCTTCCTGGCCCGCAGCCACGACATCATGGATTGCGTGAACGAGATCGTGCGCGACTATGGCGGCAGCTTTTCCGCCGAGCACGGCATCGGCCGGCTGAAGACCGATATGATGGAAGACTGGCGCGGCGGCGCCGAGCTGGCCGCCATGCAGGCGATCAAGGCGGCGCTCGACCCGCATGGGCTGATGAATCCTGGCAAGGTCCTGCCTTGAAGGTTTTGGCGGCGCTGCTTCTGCTCAGCGCCTGTGCCACGCCGCCGCCGGGCAACCTTGCGGTCCCCGTCACCGTCGAATTTTCCGGCATCGCGCGCGCCCGGGCCACCGCGGTGCCGCTCGAAGGCGGCCAGCTGCTCTCCGCCGCCCACATTCTGGACGATGCCGGCATGGCCGAAGGTTTTTGCCGCCTGGGCCGGCGCGACGCGCCGCCGCGGCTCTCCGCGGTGCTGATCGACCCGGCCCAGCCCGCCGCCCGCCTGCGCCAGGGCGAAGCCCGCCTCAACCCCACCGACTGCGAACTGACCTACCGCGGCGGCGCCGACCTGGCCCTGCTCTCGACCGGAGGCGGGAATGGCGCGCCGCTCTGTCCGACTGACCTCCGCCCCGGCCAGACCGTCCTGGTCGCCACGCGCGACCGCACCACCCTGGCCCGCATGGGCGCCGATGTGGCCGAGGCCAACCCGATCGACGGCAGCTACGCGTTGCTCGCCCTGCGGCTGGAAGCCGGCGAATCCGGCGGCGGGGTGTTCGACCCCGGCCGGCTCTGCCTGCACGGCATCGTCAGCCAGCGCGCCCTGGGCAACCCGGATGCGGCGTGGATCGTGCGCACCTCGACCATCCGGGCCTTCCTCGCGGGCGGCTGATACATTCCGCCATCATCGGCCTGGCTGGCGGCGATACCGCCTCCCGCATTCATGCTTTATAGCGTTCCCCGTGTTCACCCGCATCGACCTCTACATCTTCCGCCAACTCGGCGGCGCGTTGATGGCCGTCACCATCGGCCTGGCCGCGCTCGTCTGGCTGACCCAGTCGCTACGCTTCATCGAGCTGGTGCTGGACCGCGGTCTGTCCTTCTGGGTCTTCCTCGAACTAACGTCCCTTCTGCTGCCCAGCTTCTTCGCGGTCATCCTGCCCATCACCACCTTCGTCGTCGTGCTGTTCACCTATGTGCGGCTGGGCAGCGACCGGGAGATGGTGGTGATGCGCGCCGCCGGTCTGTCCAACTGGCAACTTGGGCGGCCGGCGCTGGCAGTGTCGCTGATGGCCGTCGTCGTGGGCTACTTCCTGACGCTTTATCTCGTCCCGCTCAGCCACGCCTCCTTCCGCGAATGGCAGTTCGAGATCCGCAACCAGATGGCCGGGCTGCTGCTGCAGGAAGGCGTCTTCTCCTCGGTCGGCGAGGACCTCACCGTCTACGCCCGCACCCGCGAAAGCGACGGCAGCCTGCGCGGCATCCTGGTGCATGACGCGCGGGAGCGCGGTGCCCCCGTCACCATCCTGGCCGAGGCGGGCCGGCTGTCCAACGGGCCGGAGGGCCCGCGCGTCACCCTCATCAACGGCCAGCGCCAGCAGCTCGAACGCAGCCCGTCCGGCGCCGTGCGGCTGAACGTACTGAGCTTCACCGAAAACAGCCTCGACCTGGCGCGCGCCAACCGCGCCGAGCAGAATCGCTTCCGGAATGCCCAGGAACGCGGCCTGGACGAATTGCTGAATCCGGAGCCGGACGTCTCGCCACGCGACCGGCAGCGGTTCAGGGCCGAAGCGCATCAGCGCCTGTCCAATCCGATCACCGGCTTTTCGCTGGCGCTGCTGGGGTTGGCGGTGGCGCTGACCGGGGAGTTCCAGCGCTTCGGCGGTGGTTTGAAACTGTTCATGGGCAGCAGCCTGGTCGTCGCCCTGCTGGCCATTGGCCTCATCGCCAACAGCGCCGCGGCGCGCAGCAATGCACTGATTCCCTTGGTCTGGCTGCACGCTATCCTCCCCGGGATACTGGCCGCCTGGGTGGTGGGCGGCATGCCTGGGCTGCGGCGCACGGCCCTGCCGCGCTGGGCGCGGGCCTGAGGCCATGACCTTCGCGCAAACGCTCACCCTCTATGTCGGCCGCCGCTTCCTGTTGGCCACCATCACCATGCTGACTGCGTTGACCCTGCTGGTCTCGCTGTTCGACTTCATCGAACTGCTGCGCCGCGCCGCCACCCGCCCCGATGCCGGCTTCGCCCTGGTCGCCTCCATCGCCGGGCTGCGGATGCCCTTCCTGTCCATCCAGATCATGCCCTTCGCCATTCTGCTGGGCGGCATCCTGGCTTTCTGGCGGCTTACCCGCTCCTCCGAGCTGATCGTCGCCCGCGCCACCGGCGTCTCCGCCTGGGGCTTCCTGCTCGGGCCGGTGTTGGTGGCGCTGGTCTTCGGTGGCGTCGCCATCGGCGCAGTCTCACCCCTCTCCTCGGCCATGCTGTCCCGCGCCGAGCGGTTGGAGGCCACCTTTCTGCGCGCCGGCGGCGGCGTCACCGCGCTGGCCGGAGGTCGGCTTTGGCTCCGCCAGGCCGACCGCGCGTTGGAGTCGGGCGGCGTCGCCATCATCTCCGGCCGGCCCACCCGGCTGCTCTCTTCCGCCAGCGACCTCAGCTTCAGCCTGGAGGATGTGACGATCTGGCGCCAATCCGCCCAGGACCGGCCGCTGCAGCGGCTGGAGGTGCCCCGCGCCATCCTTTTGCCCGGGCGCTGGGTGCTGGAAAACGCCATCCTGTTCGGCGCCGACCGGCTGCCCGGCGCCCCCGCCACCCTGACCCTGCCCACCGAGCTGACTCCCGACCGCATCGAGGATAGCTTCGCCTCGCCGGACACGCTGAGCTTCTGGGCGCTGCCCGGCTTCATCGCGGTGCTCGAACAGGCCGGCTTCTCCGCCATCCGGCACCGGCTGCAGTTCCACTCGCTGCTGGCACTGCCGGCGCTGGCGGTGGCCATGGCGCTGCTCGCTGCCGGCTTCTCGATGCGGCCGACCCGGATGGGCGGCGTGGCGCGGATGGTGGGCGCCGGCGTGTCCGCCGGCTTCGCGCTGTTCGTGTTGGACAAGGTGACGGCGGAATTCGGCGAATCCGGCGCGTTGCCCGTGTGGCTGGCCGCCTGGGCACCTTGTATCGCCGGATTGTTGCTCGCCATGGGCCTGTTGCTGCACCTGGAGGACGGGTAAAGCTTCCGCATGGCAGCCAGGCCTCCCTCCGCGCAATCGGCGCTCATCCGCTTCGGCAGCCGGCGGGAGCGACGCCGGGCAGCAGCGTTCGCGCGGGGTGCGGCGGCGGCGGTTCGGCGTGCAGGGCGCGGCGGGGCCGAGCTGGCACGGGCCGCGGCCCAGGCGGCGCGGGCCATGATGGTGACCCTGTCGGACACCGCCGTGATCCTCCGGGCCGCTGCGGCGTTGCATGCAGCCCGCATGGAGGCCATGGCGCGCGGCGCGGCGGCGCGGGCAAACGCTGTGGCGAGCCGCGCGCGGGCGACCGCTGCGATGGCACAGGATGTTGGACTCGGCATGCAAGCCCTTGCGGCCAGGCGGGGGATTGCCACCATCGCGGCCGCCCGGCTGGCCGCGGGCTCGCTCGCGGAAGGCACGGCCGTCATTCGCCGCGTTGCCGCGCCGTTGGCGCCCGGCGCCCTGTTGCGCGGCTCCGCCGGCTCTCTTCTCCGGGGCTCCACGGCGGCGCTCAGCCACGCCCGCTGGCTCACCGCCCCCACCGCCGCGGGCCTCCTTCTGTCATTGGGCGGCCCGTTGGAGGCGCAGACCGGTCGCGGCTTCGACGCCGCCGTGCCCGGCGCCCCGATGGGCAGCCTGGGGGCCGACACCCCTGCCACCCGCCTTGCCCCCACCCCCCCGCCTGGAACGCCGCGCGTCGACAACAACGCCCCCGTCACCTTCACTGCCGACGAGGTCGATTACGACCGCGAGCGCGGCATCGTCACCGCCCGTGGGCGCGTCGAAGCCTGGCAGAACGAACGCATCCTGCGCGCCGACGAATTCAGCTACGACCGCAACACCGGCATCGCCACGGTCAATGGCAACGTCCAGATCATGGAGGCGGACGGCCAGGTTTTGTTCGCCGAGAGCGCCGAGCTGGGCCAGGGGTTTCGTGACGGCGTGCTGACCGGGGTGCGCGCCCTGCTCGCCGCAAATGGCCGCCTGGTCGCCAACGGCGTCCGCCGCACCAGCGCGCCGCTGCCCGAGGGCGCGCCCGAGAACACGCCGCGGCAGACCTTCAGCGACCTGAGCCGCGTCGTCTATTCCTCCTGCAACCTGTGTGAGCGCGACCCCTCCGCGCCGCCGCTTTGGCAGGTGCGGGCGCGGACCGCGACGCAGGACACGGCCTCCCAGCGCATCGCCTATCGCGATGCCCGGCTCGACATCTACGGCATCCCTATCCTCTACACGCCGTTCTTCTCCCACCCCGATCCGCAATCGCCGCGCGGCTCCGGCTTCCTGTTCCCCACCTTGGGAAGCACCCGCTTCCTGGGTGGCTTCATCCAGACGCCATATTACTGGGCGATCGATGGGCAGAGCGACCTGACCGTCACGCCGCTATTCTCGACGCAGCAGACGCCGAATGTCGGCGTGGAATACCGCCGGCGCTTCAACAGCGGCGATGTCCAGATTCAGGTGAGCGGCGGCTACTTCAACGGCACTGGCAGCAACACCAGCGGCCCGCGCGACTTCGCCGGCCACATCTATTCCCGCGCCCGCTTCCACCTTGATGAGAACTGGCGCGTCGGGCTGGAGATCAACCGCGCCTCCTCCGAGCAGTATTTGCGCACCTACCGGTTCGAGTACCGCCGGGTGCTGACCAGCACCGCCTATGCCGAAGGCTTTTGGGGCACCGAGGGCTACGCCCGCGTCGACACCCGCTTCTACCAGGGCCTGCGGACGACGGATAACGACCGGCTGTTCCCCATCGTCGGCCCCAACGCCTATGGCGAATACGCGCCGCGCAACCGCTATCTGGGCGGCTTCCTTAACGTCAACGCCGGGCTGCTCGGCATCACCCGGCTGACCGGCGCGTCGAGCCAGCGGGTGACCACCCAGGCGAACTGGCGGCGCGAGGAGATCGACCCCATCGGCAGCGTGTGGAACTTCCGCATGCAGGGCGACATCCGGGGCTATTATGCCGACCGGCAGTCGATCAACACGGTGGGCAACACCATCGTCACCACCCGCAGCAACGATGAGGCCAATGGCTTCCATGGCGACGGCAATATCCGCGCCGCCATCGATTGGCGCCTGCCGCTGGTGCGCAGCGCAGGCGCCTACGGCACGCAGACCATCGAGCCGCGGGTGCAGGTCGTGGCCGGCCCCAACACCGGCCGGCAGACGCGCTTCCCGAATGAGGACAGCATCGATCTGGAGTTCACCGACGCCAATCTGTTCAACCTCAACCGCTTCAACGGGCGGGACCGGCAGGAGGGCGGCACCCGGGTGGACGGCGCCCTGCGCACCGCCTGGGACTTCCCCAATGGCGGCCGCGTCGAGGCCATCGCAGGCCGTTCGTGGCGAGTGCATCGCGACGCCACCTTCGCCCCCGGCACCGGCCTGGATCGGCGGGGCAGCGACTATGTCGGCCGGATCACGGTAGCGCCGGTGAGCTGGCTGGACGTGAACGCGCGCACCCGGCTGGATGGCGAGACGGGGCAGCACCGCTTTAGCGACTATGTCGCCAGCACCTCATTCAACGGGGTGATCCCCGGCATCGATTCGGTGGGGCTGCAGGCCGGCTACCTCTACACCACGCCACAGACCTATCTGACGCCGCTGCGCACCCGCAACGAGGTTCTGGTCGGCGTCACAGCTGCCACCCGCACCGCGTCGGGCTCGAACTGGCGCATCGGCGTCTCGGCGCGGTACGACCTCACCCTGGATCGGCCGGTGCTCATCCAGGGCATCGCCGGCTACGAGGATGAGTGCTTCATCCTGGGAGGCCGTTTCGTGCGCCGCTTCGCGAGGGACCCGGTGACCCAGCAGGACTACGCCGGCAACACGATCTTCCTGATCCGGCTCGGCTTCAAGACGCTGGGCGAGTACGGGTTCCGGGCGCTGTGAAGCGGTTTTCCATCACTGCCATCGAGCGCTTCGAATGGCCCTTCACGTTGCGCATGCCGTTCCGCTTCGGCGTCATCACGGTGCGGCATGGCCGGCAGGCGGTGTTGCGGGCGCGCATCCGCGCCGAGAATGGCCGCGAAGGCTGGGGCGTGGCGGCGGAGACACTGGCGGCCAAGTGGTTCGACAAGAACCAGGCCCTGAGCGACGCCGACAACGAGAACCAGCTGCGCCGCGCGCTGGAACTGGCCTGCGAGGCCGGGCTGGCGCATGGCGAGGACACGGCCTTCGGCCACTACGCTAACCGCTACGCCGCGCATGTCTCTGCCTGCGCGGCGGAGGCGCTGAACCCGTTGATCGCCAGCTACGGTCAGGCGCTGCTGGATCGCGCCTGCTTCGACGCGCTGCTGAAGCTGGAGGGTCTGTCCTTCGACGCCGGCATGCGCGCCAATCTGGGCGGCATGGCGCCGCATCCGGTCATCGCCGATCTGGGCAGCTTCGATTTCGCCGCGCTGCTCGGTGCGGTGCCGGCGCCGGCGCGGATCGCGGCCCGCCACACGGTGGGGCTGGTGGATCCGATCACCGATGCCGACGTCACCGAATGGGTGCATGACGGCCTGCCCGAGACATTGGAGCAGGTGGCTGCCACCTACGGGCACCGCTGGTGGAAGTTGAAGGTCAGCGGCAACATGGCGGCGGATATCGACCGGCTGTGCCGCATCGCCGCGGTGCTGGATGCCGGCCCCGCCTACCAGGCCAGCCTGGATGGCAACGAGCAATATGCCGAGGCCGCCAGCGCGGCTGCCCTGTGGCAGGCGATGGCGGCCGAACCACGGCTGGCGCGGCTTTGCGCCTCCGTCGCCTATATCGAGCAGCCGGTGGCCCGGGCGAAGGCACTGGAGACCTCGATGGCCACGCTGGCCACGGCGCGCCCGGTCATCATCGACGAAAGCGACGGCGACCTGGACGCTTTCGTGCGGGCCAAAGCATTGGACTATTCCGGCGTCTCGACCAAGGCATGCAAGGGGTTCTGGCGCAGCTTCATCAACCATGCCCGCTGCGCCGCCTGGGGCGAACGATACTTCATGTCAGCGGAAGACCTGACGACGCTGGCCGGGGTGTGCGTGCAGCAGGATCTGGCATTGGTGAGCGCCATGGGCCTGAGCCATGTGGAACGCAACGGCCATCACTTCATCGCCGGCTTCGAAGGTCGGCCGAAGGCGGAGGCCGTGCGCTTCATGGAAGCGCATCCGGACCTCTACGCAGACACGCCGGCGGGGCCACGCCTGGCGATCCGGGCAGGCATGCTGGAGATCGGGTCGTTGGGGTGCGCGGGCTTCGGTGCGACGGCGGAGCCGGATTTCGCCGCCTCGCAGCCTATGCCGCGGGCCGCCTGGCCGGGCTGATCAACCGCAGCGGACCTTCGGACGGGCCCCGGCTGGCGCGCGCAGCGGCGAAGAATGGTTCAAACCGCAGCGCCAGTGGCGCGAGCATCCGGCGCGTCCGGCCCCATACCCGCCAGGGCAGGTGGGCGCGGGCCACCCGCCATCCAGTCCAGCATCTGCACGGTATGCACCGTCGGCCAGGCATCGCCGGCCAGCTGCGTCAGGCAGCCGATATTGCCGGCGACCAGGACATCCGCCTTGGTCCGTTCCACATTCGCCAGTTTTCGCGCCCGTAGCCGCGCCGCGATGGCCGGCTGCAGGATGTTGTAGGTGCCGGCGCTGCCGCAGCAGAGGTGGCCTTCCGCCGGCTCCTTCACGAGGAAGCCGGCGCGCGCCAGCAGTTGCTTCGGCAAGGCGGTGATCTTCTGGCCGTGCTGCAACGAGCAGGCGCTGTGGTAGGCGACCGTGATGCCGGGCGCCGGCCGGGTCGGCGCGTAACTGAACTTCTCCAGCGCCTCGGTCACGTCCATCGCCATGGCCGAGACCCGCGCCGCCGTCTCGGCTTCAGGCTGGTCGCGGAACATGAAGCCGTAATCTTTCACGGTGGTGCCGCAGCCGGAGGTGTTGATGACCACCCCGTCCAGCCCCAGCCCATCCCAGGCCACGATGTTGGCACGGGCCGCGGCCATCGCGGCGTCATGCTTGCCCATGTGGTGGGTCAGCGCACCGCAACAGCCGGCCTCCGGCGGCACCACGACCTCGACGCCGAGGCGGGTTAGCAGACGGATGGTGGCGGCGTTGATCTCCGGGTCCAGCACCTGCTGGGCGCAGCCGGCCAGCAGCGCCACGCGGCCGCGGCGCGCGCCCTCCGCGGCGTGCACGCCCAACACCGTCGCTGCCGGCGGCAAGGTGCCCGGCGCCAGGTGCAGCATCGCGCGCAGCCGCTGCGCCGTCATCGACAAGCCTGGGATCAGTCCGGCCAACGGCCTGCCGAGGCGCGCCAGCCCGATCGCCAGGCGGAAACGCCCGGGGTGCGGCAGCACCCAGGCCAGCACCGAACGCAGCACCCGCTCGGGGAAGGGGCGCCGGTACGTCTTCTCGATGTGCCGGCGCGCGTGATCGACCAGGTGCATGTAGTTCACGCCGGAGGGGCAGGTGGTCATGCAGCTGAGGCAGCTCAGGCAGCGATCGACGTGGCGCGCCTCCAGCTCGGTGGCGGCGCGGCCGTTTTCCAGCATGTCCTTGATCAGGTAGATGCGGCCGCGCGGGCTATCCAGCTCGACGAAGGTGGGGCAGGTGGCGGTGCACATGCCGCAATGCACGCAGGTGCGCAGGATCTGGTTGGCGACCTTGAGTTCCGGGTCGCGCAACTGTTCTTCGGTGAAATGGGTCTGCATGTCAGGCTCCCGCGCGGATGCGGCCGGGGTTGAGGATGCCGCCGGGGTCCATCGCCGCCTTCACCCGGGCGGCGATGGCGGCGAGCGGTGCTGGTTCGGCGGGCACGACGGGGACGGACCCGCGCAGCCCGTCCGGCGCGCGGAACAGGGTGAAGGTGCCGGCATGCGCCGCGGCCATGACCGCTGCGTGCGCCGCCTCGGTGGCAGGGCCGGCGACCCAGACCAGGCCGCCACCCCAATCCAGCAGCAGCTTAAAGCCGCCCCCCAGCGCCGCACAGGCCGCAGGCGCCGCGCTGGGCGGCAAGGAAAGGCGCCACACCGCATCTTCCAATGCCGCGTCCAGCAGCGTGGCGTCGCGAACACCGCGCCAGACGGCATCGTCATGGTCGGCGATGTCGCCGTGCGTCGCCAGCTCGGCCCGAAGCTTGCCGATGCGATAGGTCACGCTGTCGGCAAAATCCTCGATGCGGATCAGCGCCGAATGGCCCACCAGCGCGGCACCGCTGACGCCGTAGGGCGAGCCGAGTGCCGCGCTCAGCACCCGCACGCCGGCGGCCACATCGGCCACCCGCACCGCCAACGTGGCA